>NZ_JBGQQY010000069.1:0-8680 GCF_045528545.1 Ruoffia sp. FAM 26254 | reverse complement strand
CATCGATTGCACACAAACGGAACACGATTCCACGGAAATCCTTACACTACCGAACACCGTTGGAAGTATTTTTGAGTTACTTAGATGAAGCAGTTTTGTCTAGCTTAATTTGACAAATCAAATAAATTAAAGCAAAATATTAGACAAACCTAAAAAAAATAAGGTTGACTAAAATATTTTTAGAGGTTATACTAAAATTAGAAAAATTTAGTTTTTAAAGGAGGTTTTTATTTGTTAACTGTAAAAAAATTATCTGTTGCGTACTGCGATACACCGGTATTCAATAATTTATCCGTCCATTTTAATGCAGGGAAGATTACTGGCATTATCGGACCTAATGGATCTGGTAAATCTACTTTAATCAAGGCAATATTGGGTCTTATTCATCCAAAATCAGGTAGTAGCGCGCTTGATGGTCATTCAATGGCAACAGTAAAAAAGAAGGTTGCCTATGTAGAGCAACGAAAGGATTTAGATCTCAGTTTTCCAATCAATGTCTATGATTTGGTTTTAACTGGTAGTTATGGAAAACTGGGATTGTTTAAGACTCCAGGAAAAAGCGAACGTGTTGCTTGTGATGCAGCTCTTGAGCAAGTTAAAATGACTGACTTTGCTAATCGGCAAATAGGTAATTTGTCAGGCGGACAATTACAGCGGGTATTCGTAGCTCGAGCAATTTTACAACAGGCAGAAATTGTTGTCTTAGATGAACCTTTTGTTGGAATTGATGTGGAAAGTGAGCGTGCCATCATGGCTATTTTAAAACAATGGCGAGACGAACAAAAAACCATTATCGTTATCCATCACGATTTAAATAAAGTTTATGATTACTTTGATGAATTAGTCATTATGAATCACGGAATCATTGACTTTGGGCCAACTCAAGAAGTCTACAATTCGAAGAATATCAGTAAAGCATTCAGTGATGACTTATCTTCAGTTCTATTTCAGGAGGTGAATTGAATGACTGCTCTCTCGGATTTTTTTCAAGCGTTAGGAAAATATGATTTCCTTCAAAGTGCATTAATCACTGCAATAATGGTGGGGATTATGTCTGGGATTATTGGGAGTTTCATCATTCTACGAGGAATGTCTTTGATGGGGGACGCTATTTCTCATTCAGTATTGCCAGGGGTTGCTGTTGCTTATATGTTAGGTATAAATATCTTGATTGGAGCATCTATTTTTGGTGTACTAGCTGCAATGTAAATCGGCTACGTGGCTTCTCATAGTAAAATCAAAGTAGATACTGCAATAGGGGTTGTCTTCAGCTTCTTTTATGCATTGGGATTCATTTTAATCTCTATGGCCGAAAGCTCAACCAATCTACACCATATTTTATTTGGAAACATTCTAGCTGTTAGTAATAGTGATATGATCACAACGGCAATTGTTTTAGGAATTGTGATTATTTTTGTACAAGTATTTTATAAAGAATTGTTAATCACTTCCATTGATCAGACCTTCGCTAAAACATATGGATTAAATACCCAACTAATCCACTATAGCCTTATGCTCGTCTTAACGCTAGTAACCGTATCAGCATTACAAACTGTCGGAATCATCTTAGTAGTGGCCATGTTAATTACGCCAGCTGCAACAGCATACTTTTGGACCGACCGCTTGTCCGTGATGCTTGTTTTCTCCGCTATATTTGGTGTTGTCGCATCAATTTGTGGTTTGTACTTCAGCTACACATTCAACTGGGCTTCTGGTCCAGCGATTGTTATTGTCGCAGCAGGGTTATTCTTAATTTCCTTTATCTTCTCACCAAAACAAAACTTGTTACATATACACAAAAATAGAAAAGAGGCGTAAATATGAAAAGAATATTAGTAACCATCGTAGTAGTGATCGCAACCGTCGCCGGAGTAATCTTTTTTGTCAACGGACGAAGTGGAGATTCCAAACAATCAACAGATTCCATAAAAATCAGCGTAGTAACTACAAACTCGATTTTGGAAGACATGGTTAAAAATGTGGCTAAAGATCGCGTTGAACTATATAGTATTGTTCAACGCGGCGTGGATCCCCACGAGTATGAACCTAAACCGGAAGATATCTCAAAAGCAACAGATGCAACAGTTTTATTTCACAACGGACTGAATTTAGAAACTGGCGGTAGTGGTTGGTTCAAGAAGTTGGTAAGCACTGCTCATAAAGAATTCGATAAAGATGTTTTCGCCGCCAGTGAAGGTGTAACACCGGAGCACTTAACAACCAACGTCGAAGAAGAAGATCCTCATGCCTGGCTTGATTTAGCCAATGGTGTTCAATACGTCAAAACAATCACCAAAGTCTTAAAGGAAAAAGATTCAAAAAATGCAGATTATTACCAAACTAATTCTGATGCTTATATCAAAAAATTACAAAAGTTACATGAGGAAGCGCAATCAAAATTTCTCGATATTCCTGAATCACAGCGTTTATTGGTCACCTCAGAGGGTGCCTTCAAATACTTCTCAAAAGCCTATCATGTTGCGCCAGCTTACATTTGGGAAATCAATACCGAATCTCAAGGTACTCCCGAACAAATGAAAGCTGTGTTAGCTAAAATAGAAAACTCTGATGTCAAACATTTGTTCGTAGAAACCTCTGTTTCATCTAAGTCAATGAATAAAGTTGCCGATGAAACGGGATTAGAAATTTATTCCAAAATTTTTACTGATTCATTAGCAAAAGAAGGTTCCGAAGGCGATACCTACTATACAATGATGAAATGGAATCTAAACAAAATTCATGATGGTCTAGCTTAGCAATGTTAAAAACATATTGATATTTTAAAGTTTCCCTCTAAGTAATTATTCTTGTAGTTTATTTAGAGGGACGACTTTTGATGATTGAGCGGTCCTCAGATATCTCATTACGATAAGATATCATCAAAAGACAAATTATTACTTAGCTAATTTTTTTCTTAGGATTATTTTTAGATATGTTACATAAAGACACCCCAGTTTAATAACGTAGGATGCTACTGATTTTACTTGAAAGGAGAACTAACATTGACACCAACCCAAGAAAAGTATCTGCTAGTTATTGACAAACTTAGTAAAGATAAAAAGTTGGTAAGAAATAGACAGGTTGCTGATATCCTAGAGGTCAAGCCTTCTTCTGTTACAGAAATAATGGATAGACTGGTAAATCAAAATATGATTCAGCACATTTCTTATCAAGGTGTTTTTTTAACATCCTCGGGTGAGGAACAAGTAGCTTTACTTAAAGAAAGACGTCTCATACTCTCAACTTTCTTAACATCATATCTCGGCATTTCTAGAACTGAGGCACCAGAAATTATAAATGAACTCCTACAAATTCATAGCTCTCTATTTTTTGAAAGACTTAAATGTTATATAGAACAGGAGACTATTGAAAGTCGTATCCAATATGATAAATACTTTTCATAAAATAAGTTGGAATGGCAACAGTTTTTTTGACAAATTTTATAAGGTGCAGAACTTCTTTCCGTATGCTATTCCGATTGTCCTTGACAATGAGCCTCCTCGGATGTGACGATCTTCGGCAGGAGCTAACAGTTAAAGTTAGACTGCCTCGCTAGCGTTAGCACATCCGAGCTCATTATCAAGGATTCGCTGCGCCAATCTCTGGTTACGGTAACCAACCGGTGTCTCGTAGCCAAGTGTACCGTGCAACCGAAGGTGGTTCCACCAATTGACATAGTCAAATAACTCCAAATCCAATTGTTGTAAGGTTTCAAATGTGTATTGATAGACAAATTCTACTTTCAGCGACTTATAAGTTGATTCAGCTACGGCATTATCAAAAGGACAGCCTTTATGACTCAATGATCGATTGATGTCAAAAGTTGTTAATAATTCATCAATAGCTTGGTTATCAAACTCTTTTCCACGATCAGTATGAAAAATCTCAACCTCTGTCAGAGGTTGTTTGATACGGCTAAATGCTTTTTTTACTAGAACGGCATCTTTATGTTCTCCACAAGAATAGCCGAGAATTTCTCGATTGAACAGATCCAAAATGAAACAGACATAATTCCATTTTTTCTCGACTCGTACATAAGTCAAGTCTGTTACGATCGCTTCTAATGGGTTGTCTCTTAAGAATTTACGATTCAATACGTTTGTCGTTTTGGCTTCATTGCAAGTAGAATGATGTACTTTAAAATAAGCAACAGTATAGCTCGATTTTAATCCTCTATTTTTCATGATTCTACTAATTTTTCGTCGGCTGATCTGAATGCCTCGTTTTGATAAGGCTTTTTTTATTTTTCTTGAGCCGTAGGCCTTTCGGCTGCGGATAAATTCTTCAGCGACTACTTCTTCAAGTTCTGATTCGTCTTTCTTTGGTTTTGATTGATAATAATAGGACTGACGTGATAGACCTAATATTCTGCACATCGCTGATATAGGGTAAAGATGCTTATTCGCATCGATTACTTGTCTCTTCGTCCGAATATCAGCGCTGCTTGCTTTAAAATATCATTTTCCATTTCTAATTGCTGGTTTCTTTTACGTAGTTCTAACAATTCTTTTTGTTCAGGCGTAAGATTATCTTTTTCTTTGAATGAACCACTCGTTTTAGATTGCTTTACCCATTTGTCAAATGGTGAAGCCGTTAGTTCATATTCTCGAATGATTTCTACACGTGGCTTTCCAGCTAAGTAAAGATTGACGATTTGTTGCTTGAATTCTTGTGAAAAAGTTCTTCGTGTTCTCTTAGACATAAAAATTCCTCCTGGTATATTTTCTTCTAGTCTACACACCTTAATTTTTCTGTCTAGTTAATTGTAGCCTATCCAGATTCATACCTACAAAATTATCCTATATGTAATTTTTTTAATGAATCTTTTATTAAATTTATATACTATCCGCAAGCACAACACTACTGGTATCGATAGCATATTTTAATCCGCGCATGAATTGATATTCATAATAGTGTTTGTTAATAACTATTAAGTCCTGGATGTAGGATAGAAGTTGAGACAGATTTTGAGAGAGGGTAAACTAATCTCAAAGGAAGGTATCTCGTCATGCCAAAACGCTACACGAAAGAATTTAAGAAGCGATTTTAGAGTTGCACAAACAAGGAAAATAAGCACGACAATTATCCTTAGAATACGAAGTTGGATATTCTACTATACTAAAGTGGGTTCAAGTTACAACCAGAATAAGTCCGGGCGGACTTACTCCGGACGAAGCTAAAGCTTTAAAAAAGCAATTAAAAGAAAAAGACGAGGAACTCCTCATCTTAAAAAAATCACTCGGCCTGCTGGCAAAGAAATAGAAATCATTGAATTCATCCGTCAAGAAAGAGAAGCAGGCCATCACAGTGTGTCAAAAATGTGTCGTCTGCTTGGCATATCTAGAGCTGTGTACTATCGTAAAATTAATCCGACCCCATCCAAAAGAGCTAACGAACAAGTTTTGTTGGATCGTCGAGTCCTCCGTGTCTACCACGAAAGTGGTCGTGTCTACGGTGCTGGGAAAATTCATTATATACTCGCACAAAACTATTCAGACTATCGAAAAATCAGCATGAAATGTATTCAGAGATCAATGAGGCGTCAAAAGATCCGATCTATTGTCATTAAGAAATTCAAAGCAGGTAAGCCTGCCAAGAAACTCTTGAAAAACTATCAAAATTTATTGAAGCAAGATTTTTCTACTACTAGGTTGAATCAGAAATGGGTAGCTGATATCACATACATCCATACGTTAGACGATGGATGGTGCTATCTCTCAACCATCATGGACCTTCATTCAAGAAAAATTATCGGTTATCACTTTGATCGTAATATGACGACTGTTATTGTAGAAAAAGCCCTTGAGGACGCTGTTTCAAATAGAAATGTTGAAAATGGGCTGATTTTGCATACCGATTTAGGGTCGCAGTATACAAGTAATGAATACGAAGAACGGCTGAAAGAATTAACTATCACCATTCCTACAGCCGTAAAGGCTGTCCCTACGATAACGAAGGAATCGAATCATTCCATGCATTATTGAAGAAAGAACATGTGTCCCAACGACCAATATATCAAACTTTTGAAGAAGCAAGGCGACAAATTTTCAGTTACGTTCAAGGATTTTATAACAACCACAGAATTCACAGTGCTTTAGCATATCTGTCTCCGGTTGAATTTTAGAAAAAGATACTGGCTGCTTAACATAAAAAATCTCTCGTAAAAAGTGTCTCAGCTATTGACTCTAATCCAAAAAGCATTATCACATTCCAGGAGGAATGGTTCTACAAACGGATTTATGCAGCCAGTATACAATAATCGAATCTTCCTATGCATCATTGAAAAAAGAAGAGGTCTATACGACTACTTACTCAGATTTTGAAGAAGCCAAACGAGCGCTATTTAGCTACATTAGTTCGATTGGTTATCTAACTCCACAGGAGTTTGAAGACCTGTCAAGAGAGGAAATAGCATAACCATCTCTATTAAAATTTGTCCAAGATATTGACCCAAATACATATTATCTGCAATATTTACTTAATAACTGTAATTGAGATTGGAGAATTTTTAACCATATAAGTAGCATGCGAACCAAAATATCCTTTAATTCCATGCATTGATCGCGATCCAATGATTAAGATATCTGCAGATGTTGCTGGCAAAATCGTCTTAGTAATTTCCTCGGCCGGATCACCTTCTCCACTGTACAGCTGAATGTTTTTTACACCGCTATTTTCTGCATATTGTTTGTACTTTTCCAAATTAAGTAACAATTGACTTTGTTTCTGGCTCAAGTACTCAGGGTCTAACGCTTCATAAACATTCAACTCTTCAATTTCTAAAATTGAGGCAATCAGTAATGCGGCTCCAGTTTTACTCGCTTGCTTTACAGCATATTGAAAGGCTTTTTGAGCTCCTTCTGATTCATCTACCCCAACTAAAATATTTTTAAATTCATCAAATCCTTCCATAGTGCATCTTACCTTTCATTAATTAATTGATTATATTTTTTATTTCCTTTATACAGTTCAATAATTGTCCACGCTAACAGTAGTAATACTGCGACGATAATGACATAGGCAATAGAATCAGCTAGTACAAGTTGGCTTGATGTCACCTTTTCACCAAAAAAACCTTCAATTTGGCCGGGCAATCCAATCAAATTTAAATATGTCAATCCAATTACTGAACCCCATCCTAGTATCCGAATAACTATCGAATTTTTAAACCGGCTTCCCATTTCCACCTCACTATTGGTCATCATTAATAATGGTACCATCGAAAATGGTAACGCAAAAGCTAAGAAGACTTGTGAATTATTCATTAGTGTATTTAACGCTGTGTGCTCCCGAATCGTTCCTTGCCTGCTTGTAATAATTACACAGATTAACACTGGGATAACTGAAATCAAACGCGTAATTAAACGTCTTAGCCAAATTGGCATTCTCATATGAATGAATCCCTCCATAATTACTTGTCCAGTTAAAGTTCCGGTAATCGTTGAATTTTGTCCAGAAGCTAGTAACGCGACTGCGAATAATGTAGAAAGAAGACCTGATTTTGCAACGGTGATTAAAATTCCGTTACTCAATGTATCCGGATTTGATAAAGCCTCATACAACCCAAAGAATGATGGATCTTTCACTGCCCCTGTTTTAAAAACAGCAACTCCCATTATGAGCAATAAGGAGTTAACAAAAAAAGCGAGAGTCAATTGAATGTTAGAATCCCATGTTGAAAATCGTACAGCATTGGCGATTTCATCTTCATCCGTACGATTTATCTTTCGAGTCTGAGACACAGCCGAATGTAGATATAAATTATGAGGCATAACTGTTGCACCAATAATTCCTAATGCACCAGTTAAAGGCGTTTGACCACCAATTGAATGTGTAGAGGAGAACGTTTCACCAGTCGGAACCAATCCTTTAAGTACATCCCCCCAATTAGGATCAGACAACGCTACTTGATAAACAAACACAAAAAGAATTACAAAAATCAAACAGACAACTATTGCTTCAATTTTTCTAAAACCAACTTTCGTTAACAACAATAATAATAAAACATCAAATACCGTAATAAAGACTGCGACGACAAGCGGAATATTAAAAAGTAAATAAAGAGCAATTGATGCGCCAATTACTTCCGCAATATCTGTTGCCATAATCGCTAATTCCGTTAAAATCCATAAAATGATTCCTAGTTTTTTACTCGTTCTCGCTCGAATTGCTTGAGCTAAATCCATTTGACTAACAATTCCCAATTTAGCAGCCATATATTGTAATAGCATTGCAATTAAACTAGACATTAAAATGACCGACATTAATAAATACTGGAAGTTTTGCCCACCCGTAATCGAAGTAGACCAGTTGCCTGGATCCATATATCCCACAGCAACTAATGCTCCCGGTCCAGAATAGGCGAACAGGATTTTCCAAAAGCCTTTGCCTTTGGGTACCTCGACAGTTCCGTTAATTTCCTCTAAAGAGGGACCATTCGCATGCTGAATTAATCGAGGTTTGTGCTCTTTACCGGACTGACTTGTTGTATCTTTTAAAATATTTCCACCTTCCTTTAAAAACATCATAAGCATACACCTCTTTTTTATTAACGCCAATTGTAAAATTAAGCTAGACAACTAAAACAGCCATTTGTGGTACACTCAACTTGTAATTCCGACCAAAGAATACAAAGGAGTGACCACAAATGACCTACACCCATCTTACCACGGATGAACTG
>NZ_JBGQQY010000068.1:0-8693 GCF_045528545.1 Ruoffia sp. FAM 26254 | reverse complement strand
ATTGAATTTTACCTGGTTTTTGTGTAAGCTAATCATGAAGAGAACTCCTTTCTTATGGTTGGTTTAGACACCTTTACCATATCAGAATGGGGTTCTTTTTTCATCACTTAACAGGTAAAAATGAAAAAGTAAATTTAAGCTGCCGTTAGGCAGTTGGCACATGTTTCAACGAAAAGTATGAATTGTTCAGGATCTAAATATTTTTCTAAAATATTTTTAAAAATTGCTACCTAGGTTAATCTAAAAACTCAAAGACGTCTTTACGATCATATAGCTTAAATACCTTTTCAAATAAGAATTGTCCCAATAGACTTGCTACTGTAGGTACAACAAACCAGACGATTATAGCAAGGATAACATTTAATCCGGCATCGATCGAAGCTAAAGGACCTACTATACCAACTAGACCAAAACCTGCTGAAGCTGGAGTCCCTGATACTGAGAACAAGGCTACTGGTATCGCAGATATTATTGCGGTAAAGAAACATGGTAATAAAATGATTGGTTTTCTAAACAAGTTAGGCATCATCATTTTCATAGCACCTAAAGCGATTGCAATCGTTACACCAGATTTGTTGACTTTCCATGAGTTTACGACAAGTACCAAGGTCGTTGCTGCAACACCCATCGCGGCTGCACCAGCAGAAACTGCATTTAATTGAATTGCTACACCAATTGCCACCGTTGAAATTGGTGATATGATAAGAAATGCAAAAGAGCAACTAATCAAAATACTCATCAAAATAGGTTGCAATTCAGTAAAAGTATTAATAATAGAACCGATACCTGTTGTGATATAACTGACATATGGTAAAAGGAAAACACCAATAAGACCAGCGCCACAACCAACAACTATTGGAGTCAATACGATAGCAACTGATCCAAAACTGTCCTTAATCCAAAGAATCAGTAACACTGCTATAGACGCAGTCAACATCGTATTGATGATATCTCCTGTGCCTGCACCTACATATGCCCCAGCTTCAACATTGAACTTGATTACACCGCTACCGATAAAAGCAGCTGCTCCAGTGACCATCATTGTCATTGGTTTAAACCCGAATTGGTGAGCAATCAATGTTCCAATGATCAAAGGCGTTCCTAACTGAAAAATAACTGCTACTTGAGTCAAGGTAACTGCAAAAACATTATCTCCAAAGAATTTTAAAATACCTGATAAAACCGCATTTGATATTAGTCCTATGATAATTCCCAAAGCCGTCCCATTTAACACTTTATTCATAAACATTTTTGGTGATATTTTTTCGTCTGTCATATATTCGCCTGACTTTCTATTCTATATTTTATATCTTTTACTTCTTTTCATGATTCCAATGATAGTCCATATCATGTTTCAATTAAATAATTCAAGTCGTTAAATTAATACCTTATTTTGCTTTTAAAATCTCTTCTTTACAGTGAATCAACTCTGTTAAGAATTTACAATAAGGAGTACTGATACCATACTTTTCACCTTTTTTAGCAACAGCTCCATTAATGAAGTCTATTTCTGTTAAACGATGATTTTTGATTAGATCTTGATACATTGAAGGATAATGTAATCCAATGGTTTCAGGATCGTAGGTCTCTTCAATATGATGAATCACTTCATCTACATCTAATGAAACGTTTTCGTGTTTGGCAACAGCTGCAAATTCGGAAACAATGCTTGTCACTATCTCATGAGCATATTTGCAAGTACCGAAGCCTGTGATATTACAATCTAAGATCGTACATAAACCGTTTAACGTCCCATTAACACAAGCTTTACGATAGATAGAATACCGGATATTATCTGAATAGCTAGCATTTAACCCAGCCTCGGTCAACACATTAGCGATTTCTTCAGCTTTCGCACTTTGCCCCTCTCCAAGATTTTCGAGTTCAACTGATCCAGTTCCAAAGAGTTTAGCTTTACCAGGGCCTTCAAGCCCAGCTGTCCACATTGTGTTACCAATGAAAATATGGTCCAAGCCTACATATTTTTCAATGATCTCTTCATGCCCAATACCATTCAACAGACATAATACATCAGTTCGATCATGGATAATCGGTTTCAATGCTTGCATCATGTCGTCCAACTGCAGTGCTTTAGTAAATAAAATGATAAGGTCCGTTTTAAAGTCGGTTGGGATGTCACATTGCAAAACTGCCGGAATTTTTTCCACAATATCCTTCTCATTGAAATTTGCCTTAAGTCCATCGCGATTAATTGCCTCTACATGCTCTTTCCAACCATCAACCAAGAAAACTTCCTGTCCAGCCTTATGAAGCATTAATCCGAAACGACTACCCATAGCACCTGCACCAGCAATAGTAATTTTCATCATTTTCCTCCTTCTCGCAATAGGTAGAAACTTATAAAAACAAACCCATCTGAGTATTATTAGCCATCAGCTAGTAATAGGATATGAGGATGTTGATAAAACTTTCACCTTGTCGCTTCTGTTTTTGTATATTATATCACAATTAAATTATTTTGAAAGTAGTATTAAGACAAGTTTCAAATTATCAAATAGTATTTGGCCGTATTAAATCTTAATATAATAATCTGTCCCTCAACATAGAGTAAATAACCAGCAAAAAGCAAAGAGTGCCATCACAACCGTATTGTTTTGGCACTCTACGTTACATTTTTAATGGTGTAAATCCTTTAGTCTCACCTAAATTATTTTTGAAATCATATTTTAGAAGAATTATACCTTTTATTCTTTTGTGGTAAAGATATCTTTAAACCATTTTTTGCTAGAATATTCCCATAGTGTTTCGGTTTAAAAGTGTGCCATGGCACTGTCAACTTAGCTTGAATAGTAGTTGCTACTTTTAACAAATCTTCCTGACTAGCATGCCCACTTGCTCCAAATGATACAAACTTAAATTGATATCTTTCTAAAGTTTCCTTCATTTCCTTAAATCTTGGATCATAATCTCCTAATGGCTCACCATTTGAATGCAAATAACTACCACTAGGCAGTGTCATTAATCGATTGAGATGTTTAAAGCTATTCTGAAGGACATAATGAGATGGATTTTGCCGAATATCATCCAGTGTAACTATCTTGGCACTTGAATCATTCAACAACCTATTTTCCTGTGACAAATCTTTTTTTGAACGATTTTTTACCCCACTATACTCATCATCTGTGAAATTATCTTCAAATTCTTCTTTTAGCACATAAAGTAGTAGATTTGGATAAAATGCTCTGAGAATAGTCGCATAAGGTTTCTCTAATATAAGTGGTCGGTCGGCCTTATTTGCTAGCTCGACTAAATTTTTTAATCTTTCGACATTTCGAATATATGGATTCAGAACTAATAACTCTGTACTAGTCTTCAATAAATTTTCAAAATATCTCCTTAAATCGTGCTCTGTTACCAGAACGACTTCGTTTTTCTTTTCCGCTTTTTCCGTAACCGCTTCTTCAATTGTATCGTTTGAATCGTCAAAGCTAAAGCTTGTCCCTTCAATCAACAACATATCTGGTTGCCACTCTTTAGCCTTCTCCACCCATCTTTTAATGGTCTCTGGATGGTCACCATTTAGTCTTAAGTCTCCCGAATGAATCACTTTATAACCTGGTGTACCGATAAATAAAGCACTGATACCAACAACATCGTGATCACTCTCATAAGCTACTACTGAAATATCACCGACATTAACTGTTTTTTCATAAACGAATGGTCTAATTGAAGCCATTACGCTCTCGTCTTCACCAACTTTGATTAACTGTTCAAACAATTTTACCGAGTCCTCAGATAGATAGACATCCGTACCCTTTGGTAAAAACCGTAATAAAGCCATATGATCTAAATGCAGATGAGAAATGAAAATCGCAGTGTTTTTTGTACTCTTTGAAACATCAGATAATACAATATCTTTAAATTTACTTGTCTCGAATAGGTTTGGAATTGCTGGAATAAGGCCCGTTACTATACCTGCTTCTAGTGGCGTATAATCATTGTCAAGAGAGGCTGCCGATAAATCCCCGGCAGCCCCAAAATCACAAATGACTCTACTTGTTTCGGTCGCAACTTCTACAATATTTCCACCAATCGTATCAAGCCCATTCCAAAACCTGATTTTAGTCATTTTTACACCATGTTTCTAGTTATTATTGTTTTTTAGTTATTGTCTGTAATAATCGTTTTGGTTTGATCTTCTAGAGATTGTAGTGATTCTTTAACATCAGCTTTATTAGATAATACATTGTCGAGTGTTTCTAACAAGACATTTCTGAATTGTCCAAACCCAACAAATGATGTTTCAGATTGTCCATAGGCAAGTTCTTTGTTTGCTGCTTCGTATTCAGGATGTTCTGCAATGTAATCCTTGTAATCTTGTTCATCTTGAGCAGACTTTCTGATTGGAACATATCCTGTAGCCATAGCCCATTCTGCAGTATTTGCAGGTTCCAATAAGAACTTGATAAATGCCATACCACCGGCTTGTTGTTCTTCAGAAGCCGAAGAGAATATCCCCAGATCATTACCCGCAAAGAGCGTTAATTGTGAGTCATTATAGGTAGGAATTTCAGCAGTTCCCCATTCTATGCCACTTTCTTCAGCAGGTTCTGCAACATGAGATACTCCCGCACTAGATCCAATATAAAGGGCACTTTCATCACGATCAAACGGTCCTGAGAAGTGACCATCTTCTCCGGCAGTACGCGCATAACCTTTATCGATGAGATCCATCACAAATTGCAATGCTTCGACACTTTTATCGCCAGCAATATCAGTTTCTAAGGTTTCTGGTTCTATGAATTTAGCCCCAGCTTGCTTGGCAATCGTTTCATATTCCATTTCAAAAGAATTCTCAAATCCCATTGCAACTCTGTCATCACTGTTAGAAGTCATCTTTTCTCCTAATGCAACAACTTCATCCCACGTTTCAGGCACTTCGACATCATATTCATCTAGAACAGATTGGTTGTAATACATAATCCGAGTAGATTTTGAGAAAGGAAAAGCATAGGTTTTACCGTCATACTTTGAACTATCCAAAAAGCCTGGATAAATATCGTCCAATTCTTCTTGACTAAACCCTGTATCCCCAGTCATCAAATCGTCTAATGCAATTAACAAGCCGTTTTTAGTATAGTCTGGCGCATTTCCCGGTGTAATTTGTGCTAATGTTGGTAAATCGCCAGACGCCCCTGCGGCCATAATCGATTGCTGAAGTGTATCGTAATCTCCTTGATTTTGTTCTACAACTTTATAATCCTCTTGAGAATCATTGAATGCCGCCACTAATTTAGTAATTTCCTCTTGGTGGGGGCCATTCATAGCATGCCAAAAAGTTAATTCAACCGGTGCTTTATTATCGTCATTTGAACCAGAGTCCCCACCGTTAGATGAATTATTACCATTATTGCTACACGCTACTAATGTGAAGGCACTTGCTAATACAAGTGCGCCGCCTACGACCTTTTTGTATCCTGAAAGATTTGTCATTATTCCGCTCCTTATCCTTTAATGCCACTTTTGGAAATCCCAGCAATAATATACTTTTGTAAGAAAATGTAGATCACTACCATAGGAATGATCACTATTGTTGATGCTGCCATCAATAACTGAAATTTTGTTCCTGCTTCTGTCGTAAAAGCTTGTAATCCGACTGGAAGTGTCCGCATGCTTTGTTCGTTTGTCACAATAAGTGGCCAAACAAACGAGTTCCAACTTCCAATGATTTTTAGAACTGCAATCGCTACAATACTAGATTTACCTAAGGGTACCATCACCTCCCATAAGAACCTAAAATCACTCGCCCCATCCACTTTTGCAGCATAATAAATTTCGTTTGGAACGGATTGAAATGTTTGTCGAAGCATGAAAATCGAAAATACACTAGCGAGCCAAGGCACAATCAACGCAAAAAAAGTATTAATCCAACCAAAGCGTGATAGTGTCACAAAGTTTGGAATTAACAATAGTTCACCTGGAACCATCATTGTTCCCATTAAGATTGTAAATATCAGGTTTTTTCCATAGAATTGTAGTTTTGCAAATGCAAAGGCTGCAAATATGGTAGTAACTAACTCTCCGAGTGTTGAAAAAGTGGTAACAATAATACTATTGATCATGTATCTACCAAATGGAGCGGCATTCCACGCAGTCACATAGTTACTGAACTTCCAACTCTTTGGAATCCAGATTGGTGGCATCGCAGTAGCTTCTCCAGCCGTTTTTAAGGATGTAGAAACCATCCAAATAAACGGTAACAGCTTACTAATAGCTCCAATGCCCAACAAAACATAACAAATCGTGAGTTTTATTTTTTGAGTCATTTTAAAAAGGCCCCCTTAGTAATGGACGAATCGCCGATTATAGATCATTTGAATCAACGTGATGATCAAAATAATCACAAACAGAACGACTCCAGCGGCAGCTGCAATGCCATATTGATATTCTGTATAGAACTTTTCATATAAATAATACACAACAGTCAATGTGGATTTAGCTGGTCCAGGACGGCCTTGGAACATGGCATAAACTTCATCAAATACCTTAAAACTATTGATTGTCCCAACAACAGTGATCAAAAAAGTTGTTGGACTCAATAAGGGAATCGTGATATTTGTAAATCGTTGCCATTCTCTTGCACCATCGACTTCAGCAACTTGATAATAGGTTTTGTCAATATTGTTCAACCCAACTAAAAACAATATGATATTGAATCCCAAACTTTTCCAGATAGCCATAATCACTACCGCTAACATGGCGTATTTAGGATCTGTCAACCATGCAATTGGATCTATCCCCAAAAAACT
Organism: Ruoffia sp. FAM 26254; assembly: GCF_045528545.1. Taxonomy (NCBI): domain Bacteria; kingdom Bacillati; phylum Bacillota; class Bacilli; order Lactobacillales; family Aerococcaceae; genus Ruoffia; species Ruoffia sp. FAM 26254. The sequence goes on along the minus strand of NZ_JBGQQY010000068.1, from coordinate 1,923 downwards.
AAGAAAGTAGTTCATTAACCCAAATCTAGTGTGGTAGATCCAGCTCCATACTAATGAAATAGCTACGGTACTCGTGACAAATGGCAAGAAGTAAACTGTTCTAAAAAAACTAGAAAGCCATTTAATTTGATTTAATAAAAGAGCAATCGCAAGTGATAATACGATTGAGACGGGAACTACTCCTATTACAAAAATGAATGTGTTCCGCACAGCTAAATAAAAATTAGGGTCATTGAATATTTTAACGAAGTTATCGAACCCATATGCATTCACGATATTTTGGAAAAAATTATAGTCCGTATAAAAACTCATAGCGAATGATTTATAAATTGGGTAAATATTAAAAATGACCAATATTACCAATGCCGGAAGTAAATAAAGATATGCTTTCAAGGAACTTTTTAAAGTGGGTTTTTGGATCATGTCACGCCTCCTTGATCGCGATTGACTGGCCTGCTTGGTCAAACAAATGAATATCTTCGCTATCAGCTACTACGCTGACTTTATTTCCTAATTCGTAATGGTTCAAAACGTCGCTGATTGTCACCTCTAAGTCACCATTGATTAGTTTCAAGGTACTCTTCTTACCAAATCTTTCCAGGTGTTTCACTGTTCCACTAAAGAGTGCTTGCTCTTCATTAGTAACTGCCCTTAAGTTTTCAGGTCTAACCCCTATACTGACTGCTTTAGCTAAGTCAGAAGGTGAAAAATTCAAACTTGAAGTATTAATGACATCATTAGTAGTAGGTAATATATTGATAACAGGATTTCCCAAAAATTGTGCTACAAACTGATTTTCAGGGAAATCATATAACGTTTGTGGTTCACTATTTTGCTGTATATGCCCATCATTAAGCACCATTACTTGGTCAGAAATACTCATGGCTTCTTCCTGATCATGAGTCACAAACACGGTAGTAATATTAGTTTCTTGTTGAATTCTTCGAATTTCTTCTCTCATCTCGATCCGTAATCTCGCATCAAGATTTGATAACGGTTCATCCATCAATAGAATCTGTGGTTTTTTAGCTAAAGCCCGTGCAATTGCTACCCGTTGTTGCTGACCACCTGATAATTGTTTCGGTTTTTTATGAATATGTTCTGAAATTTGCACGAGATCAGCCAATTCGGTAGCTCTTTTGAGACGATCTGTTTTTTTGACATGTGCAATCTTAAGCGGAAACATAATATTCTCTAAGACAGTTAAATGAGGATATAAGGCATAGTTTTGAAACACCATTCCCACTTTTCATTTAACAGCATCTAAAGCAGTAACATCCTTATCGTCAAAGTAAATATGACCACTATTCGGTTTGATCAACCCTGAAATTAGCATCAAGGTTGTCGACTTCCCGCAGCCACTAGGGCCAAGTATCGACATCAAGGAATGTTCGGAAATCGTGAAATTTAGCTCATGTAGTACTTCTTTATCACCATAGTCCATGGTGACATTTTCAAATCTAACTTGCACGCGATTCACCTCTTAAGATATTTTGTAAGAAAACAACGAATGCTGCATTGTTCATTGGTTAAAGTTTGGCACATTAAGCCTTAAAAAAGTATTCAAAATCCTTTTTGTTTGTAAATTTAATGTAAATTTTTTGGCGATAATATAGAGTTTTAGCCCTTTTTATGCTATGTTATAATGCTATATGTGTTTCCAATTGTAAGTCTCTCAATTCTGTTTTATTAGCGGTATTTTATCGCCTTTCTCTCTCTATGTTTTACCCTTATCATCGCTTACTAAATAGGATTAAGATCTTTTATTTCTTTGCTTCTTTATTAAATTAATGGCCAATCGAGTAGGAGACTAGCCATTATTTGACTAGTCGACCTCTCACACCACCGTGCGTACGGTTCCGTACACGGCGGTTCAATACCTTGCGTAAGCAGACTCTACCAATTCGCTTAGTGGAACTAAGC
>NZ_JBGQQY010000067.1:0-9049 GCF_045528545.1 Ruoffia sp. FAM 26254 | reverse complement strand
GTTCATCCGTGGTAAGATGGGTGTAGGTCATTTGTGGTCACTCCTTTGTATTCTTTGGTCGGAATTACAAGTTGAGTGTACCACAAATGGCTGTTTTAGTTGTCTAGCTTAATTTTACAATCGGCGACAAGAAAGAAAAGCGTATATTTTTGGAATATCAATGTTAATTCTATTGAGTGTGATGACTGCGCTTGTGCCAATGATTATTGGTATCATCATAGATAATATGACTGCAGGTACAATTACAGGAAGTCAATTGGTTATGTGGAGTGTCATTCTGGTTGTTATTGCTATAGTTCAATATGCGATGCGTTACGTATGGCGTACGAAGATTTTTGGAACATCAGCTAAACTGGAAAAGATATTAAGAGCAAGATTGTTCACTCATTTTACACAAATGGATTCGATATTCTTTCAAAAATATCGTACTGGAGATTTGATGGCGAGAACGACAAATGACTTGAACTCGATTCGTATGGTTGCTGGGGGAGGAATTTTAACCTTAGTGGACTCTTTATCTCAAGGATTACTGACATTATTCATGATGTTTTTCTTTGTAGACTGGCGATTAACACTAGTGTCGATTATCCCTATACCTTTGTTAACGATTTTAATTCGTTTTGTCGGTCGTAAGCTTCACTATCACTCACGAAAATCTCAAGCAGCTTTTTCTTCGATGAACGATAAAGTTCAAGAGAGTGTTACGGGTATGAAAGTAATTAAAACGTTTGGTGAAGAAGAGTTAGATATTGAAGACTTTAAGAAAATGACGACAAACGTAGTTGATCGAAATCAAAAAGTTTATTTATTTGATGCTGCGTTTAGACCTGCAAGTCAACTAATTATGGGTGCATCTACGATTTTAGGTGTATTCTTTGGTGGTTTTCTAGTTTCACAAGGAGAAATTACTATTGGTTTATTAGTTGCTTTCATCAGTTATGTGACTCGTTTACAGTGGCCGATGATTGCGATCGGACGTTTGTTTAATATTTTAGAACGTGGTTCAGCAAGTTATGACCGTATTTTAGAAATTTTAAATGAAAAAAGTACGATTATTGAAGAACCGGATGCATTGAGTCAATCTATCTCAGGTGATATTCATATTGAAATAGATGAATTTGCTTATCCAGATGATGATGACGAGGCTTCCTTACGTGATATTGATATTCATATTAAACAAGGGAATACACTTGGAATCGTTGGTCGTACTGGATCTGGTAAGACGTCATTATTTAAGTTATTGTTACGTGATTATGACCAATTTAAAGGAGATATTACCTTCAATGGAATTTCGATTAAAGATTATCAATTAGATAGTTTATTAGCGAATATCGGTTACGTTCCTCAAGATAATTTCTTATTCTCAACGACTGTTCGTGATAATATCCGTTTTGCGAATATGGGTACTACTAATGAAGAAGTTGAAGAAATTGCTAAAGTGACAAGTGTTCATGAGGACATATTAGGCTTTAGTGAAGGCTATGATACATTAGTAGGTGAACGTGGAGTGGCTTTATCTGGAGGACAAAAACAACGTATTTCTATGGCGAGAGCGATGTTAATTAATCCAGAGTTATTGATATTGGATGATTCACTTTCTGCCGTAGACGCTAAAACTGAAGAAGCCATTCTAAATTCAATTAAAGAAACACGTGAAGACAAATCAACAATAATTTCTGCCCATCGTCTAAGTAGTGTGATGCATGCGGATGAGATTGTTGTGCTGGATGAAGGTCAAATTGTTGAGCGTGGAACACACGAGGAATTAATTAACAATAATGGTTGGTACCAAGAAATGTATGAACACCAACAATTAGAATTAAGTTCTGAAATGGAAGAGGTGTAATAATGGCAAGTAAAGTTCAACATGAATCAGCTTGGGCAAGAAAAATGTCCATGAGAGAGCAATTTACCGTAACGAAACGAATTTTTGCTTTCGCAAAACCATATTGGAAGACGTTCTTAGTTGCTATCTTATTTACATCAGTCACAGTAGCTGTTTCTGTTATTATGCCAAGAGTAATTCAAACATTTATTGATGATCATTTGACACATCTAGACGTTACTGTACAAATAGCGACAACATTTGCTTTAACTTATGGTTTCTTACTTCTATTACAAGGTGTATCGAATTATTTATCGACGTATTTATTCAATATGGCTGCTGAAAAGACAGTTGAAAACGTCCGAGATACAATATTTACTAAAATTAATACGTTAGGAATGCGATACTTTGACCAAACTCCAGGTGGATCGATCGTTTCTCGCGTAACAAACGATACAGAAACATTGAAAAACTTTTGGAATACATTCTATGCATTGTTTGAAGGGCTCGTAACGGTCATTTCAGTATTCATTGGGATGTATTTAATGAATCCAAGTATGGCAAAGTTATTCTTAATCTTTGTTCCAATTATGATAGGAATTATTTGGTATTATCAAAGTTATAGTTCACAGGTATATCGCTCAATGCGTGAGAATTTAAGTCGATTAAATACTAAAATTAATGAGTCTATTCTTGGGATGAATGTTATTCAACATTTCCGTCAAGAGAAACGAATTATTAGTGAATTTGATGAACAAAATGAAAAACATTTTGGCGCGCGCTATGAAATGGTAAAAATGAATGCACTCCTATTAATGAGTGTTATTAGTTTATTAGAAGGATTATCCTTAGCTTTAGTAATCTACTTCTTAGGTAGACAATACTTAAATGGTATATTAGAAGTAGGTGTGATTTATGCATTTGTTCAATATAGTTCACAATTCTTTAGACCAATGGGAATGATGATGGATAGTTTAAGTTTACTTCAAGATGGGGTAGTATCAAGTTCACGTATTCTGCGTGTACTGGATCATGAGGAATATGTGCCGGAACAAATTGTTCATGAAGATGCTAAAATCAAAGATGCAAAAATTGAATTTAAAAACTTAACATTCTCTTATGATGGAAATCAAAATGTATTAAACAACATTAGTTTCACTGTTAATCCAGGAGAAACGGTTGCGATTGTCGGACATACCGGAAGTGGTAAGAGTTCAATTATTAATGTCTTAATGCGATTTTATGAGTTTCAATCAGGAGATGTTTTAATTGACGGGCATAGTATTCGTGAGTTTCCTTATGAAGAATTAAGAAAAGATATCGGGTTAGTTCTTCAAGATTCTTTCTTATTCTATGGGGATGTGAATCGAAATATTCGTTTGTTAGACCATTCAATATCAGATCGAATAATTCGTGAAGCGGCACACTTTGTAAATGCTAACTTGTTTATTGAAAAACATTCAGATGGCTATGAGCACCGAGTTATTGAACGAGGAGCTAGTTATTCAAGTGGTGAAAAACAATTAATTTCATTCGCTAGAACGATGGCACGAGATCCAAAGATTTTAATACTTGATGAAGCGACAGCTAATATTGATACGGAAACAGAAGAGTATATTCAGGCAAGTTTAGCGAAGATGCGTCAAAACCGAACAACTATTGCGATTGCTCACCGATTAAGTACGATTAGAGATGCCAATCAAATTATTGTTCTTGATAAAGGTAACATTATCGAACAAGGGAATCATGATGAATTGATTGAGAAAAAAGGGACATACTATCAAATGTATCGACTACAGACTAAAAACTAAAAAAATAAGACATCTAGCTTCCTTCAAATTAGAAGGAAAGTTAGATGTCTTTTTATTAGTCTTTTTTACTTGGGATATATTCGTAATCAGGATCCAATTGTCTGTCTAATTTATCGAAAGCCTCTGCAATCGCAAGATCAATTTGTTTCAGTTCTTCTCGAGTATATTTTTTAGAATCATCGAAAGAAATAGGTTCGCCAATGGCTACTTTTGCTTTCTTACGGAAGAAAAATTCTTTCGCATTCATTGGGGGTTGCAAAGCAATTGGAACAATATCCTTCTTACTCAGCCTTTGGATAAAGGCAGTTCCACCTTTTACTTCAGTAGAGTAGCGTGAGCCTGTAGGGAAAATTCCTAGATGTTTATTCTCTTCGTTCATGACCTCAACACCACGACGAAGTGACATCGGTGATGGTTTTTCTCTTTTGACTGGGAAAACATTTAATTTCGGCAACAAATAGCGGAAGATTTTATTCTTAAATAAAGTATCTTTAGCCATGAAAGCAATCTCAGTTGGCTCAACAACCATTGCTAAGATAATTGGGTCTAACCAGTGACGGTGGGTTGATGCAATAATTGCGACATCCTTTGATAAATCTTCCTGGCCAACGACATAGGGTTTCCCATTAAAAATGTATACAATGTATTTGACTATAAATAATAAAAATGAATAGAGATTCATTACTAACGACCTTTCTATTAAAAAATATGATAAAATTACTATATTATCAGGTTGGGTTAAAGGAGTTTTTATGAAGAAAATCATTCACAAAATAACATTATTAATTTGCGTTCATTGTATTATACCAATAATTCCAGTGGCTTCTCAAGATGAATATGAACTTTTGTCAATTCATCCAAGCGATTCGACTGCGTTCACACAAGGCTTTGAATTAAATGAAGCAGGCGAATTACTGCTAGGAACAGGTTTGTACGGTGAATCAAAGATAGGTTATTTAGATTTAGACACAGGTCATTATGATGTCGTTGATCAATTAGATAAAGAATTGTTCGGGGAAGGTCTGACAGTTACTTCAGATGCAGTGTGGCAACTGACATGGCGTAGTGGCGTGACATTTAAAAGAGATAAAAAAACTTTAGAAATAATTGATACCGTAGATTATGAAGGCGAAGGCTGGGGATTAGCTTATGACGACCAAGAAGATGTCCTTTGGATGTCAGATGGAACGAGTGTCCTTGAACAAAGAGATCCTAGCACCTTTGAAGTGAATGATACAATTGATGTGACTTATAATGACCAATTAATAGAAGAAATCAATGAGTTGGAATTTGCTAACGGATATATTTATGCAAATGTATGGTATACTAATGAAATCATTGTCATCGATCCAAAAACGGGTATCATAACATATAAGTATGACCTGACTGAAGTTCTCGAAGATAATTTGACAGACCAAGAGTTGGATGAAATAGACTCTCTTAATGGAATTGCTCATATTGAAGGCAATCAGTTTTATATTACGGGGAAACTGTATCCGGTTATATTTAAGATTGAATTAAAGCAATAATAGAAAGGAAATATTATGACAGAACCAGCAATTAGATATGAATTAATTAAAGAAGAGAAAAATACAGGCGCGCGATTAGGCATTTTACATACACCTCATGGAAGTTTTGAAACACCCATTTATATGCCCGTTGGAACATTGGCAACGGTCAAAGGTTTATCACCGGAAGAATTAAAAGATATGGGTGCTGAAATTGTCTTAAGTAACACATATCATCTATGGTTAAGACCGGGAGAAGATATTGTTGAAGAGGCAGGGGGCTTACATAAGTTCATGAACTGGGACCGTGGAATCTTAACAGATTCTGGTGGTTTCCAAGTTTTCTCATTAAGTGATATGCGTAAAATTGAAGAAGTGGGCGTGCATTTTAGAAATCATATTAGTGGAGAGAAATTATTCTTAACACCTGAAAAAGCAATTCAAATCGAAAATGCTCTTGGAGCGGATATTATTATGAGCTTCGACGAATGTCCGGACTTCCATCACAGTTATGACTATGTTAAAAATTCGATTTACCGAACAACTCGTTGGGCTGAGCGTGGACTTAAAGCACATCAACGGCCAGAAGACCAAGCTTTATTCGGTATCGTTCAAGGTGCGGGTTATAAAGATTTACGTATTCAACACGCTAGAGATCTTGTATCACTTGATTTCCCTGGATATTCTATTGGTGGATTATCTGTAGGTGAAACAAAAGAGGAGATGAATAGTGTCTTAGATTACTTAACTCCAGAATTACCTAAAGATAAACCTCGTTACTTAATGGGAGTTGGCTCACCGGATGCTTTAATTGACGGTGTTATACGTGGAGTTGATATGTTTGACTGTGTTCTTGCAACACGTATCGCAAGAAACGGAACTTGTATGACAAGTAATGGACGTTTAGTAGTGAAAAACGCTCAGTATGCTCGCGATTTCAGACCGATTGATGAGAATTGTGATTGCTACACTTGCCGCAATTATACGCGTGCTTATGTAAGACATTTAATTAAGACAGATGAACTATTTGGCATGCGTTTAGCATCGATTCATAATGTTTACTTTTTGTTAGAATTAATGCGAAATGTTAGAAAAGCGATCATGGACGACCAATTACTTGAATTTAGAGAAGATTTCTTCGAAAAATACGGATATAACAAACCGAACGCAAAAAACTTCTAGATTGTGGCTAAATGTCTGAATTTTTGATACACTGTCTTTATGCTTAAAAAATGAAAGGATGACAAACGTTAATGGAATTTATTCTAAGTTTTATGCCGTTTATAGTTTTATTCGCAGTAATGTACTTTATGCTAATAAGACCACAAAAGAAACAGGCACAGAAAAAACAAGAGATGTTAAATGACATGAAACCAGGTGACGCAGTAGTGACTATCGGAGGACTTCATGGTGTAGTAGATGAAGTGAGCCAAAGTAGTCAAACAGTCGTACTTGATTGTGAAGGTGTATATTTAACATTTACATTAGGTGCTATTGCAACTGTTACTCAAGGTGGTAATATTGTAAATCGTCAAAACGAAATTGAAGTAGCGAACGATATTGCTCGCGAAGAAAACCAAGAAGACCTCGCTGAAGAAAGCGATGAAACTGAAAGCACTCTTTAATTTCAATAAAGCTCTAAGAATTCCTGTATAAGGGATTTCTTGGAGCATTTTTTTGTCAATAAATAATGTTATTTACAAATGTTACTTAAACAATAGAGATTGATTTTACGAACAAGTGTTTGTATAATATATACAATAAAGTGAGGTGAGTTGCGTGCAATATGGTATTTTATCTTTTGATGAAGTTGAACCCGATATATCAAGAAAAATTCTCCATGTCGACATGGATGCCTTTTATGCCAGTGTTGAAGTGAGAGATAATCCTAAATTAAAGAATAAGCCTGTTGTTATAGCAAAGCATCCCAAACTTACCGGCGGACGAGGGATTGTATCAACCTGTAATTACGAAGCAAGAAAGTATGGTATTCACTCTGCAATGTCTGCTCAAGAAGCCTATATGCGTTGTCCTAATGCTGTCTTTATCCAAGGAGATTTAAATTACTATCGTGAAATATCGATGCAAATTAGAGAAATATTTAATGAATATACTGATTTAATTGAGCCTGTATCTCTAGATGAGGCTTATTTGGATGTAACGAATAATAAAAAGAATATGAAGAGTGCGACAATCATGGCTATGGAGATAAAGGAGGAAGTTTACCGCCGAACGCGTTTAACTTGTTCTGTGGGGATTTCTTATAATAAATTCATCGCAAAAATTGCCTCAGACTATAATAAACCAAACGGAATTACCTTAGTTGAACCAAAAGATGCAGTTCAATTCTTAAAAGAATTAAGTATCGATAAATTTCATGGAGTAGGGAAGAAGTCACTCCCGAATTTCCATGATATGGGAATTTTCACTGGAGAAGATTTATATGAAAAGTCACTCGATGAATTAATTGATAACTTTGGTAAAATGGGCTATTCCTTATATTTTAAAGTGCGAGGCGTTCATAATACACCTGTGAATAATAAGCGCGAACGAAAATCAATTGGAAGAGAAAGAACCTTCTCAGTATTTCTTGAATTAGAGTCTGAAGTAGTAGATAATATAGTTAAATTGATACACAAGGTGGACAATCGACATCATATTTCTGATATGAGAGCACATACGATTACTGTGAAAATTCGATACGATAATTTCGAGACAATTACTCGACAAATGCAATCTATCGAATCGATTGAGTCTGTTGAAAAAAGTATAGAATTAGCTAAGGAAATTTGGGAAGAGCATGGACATCTTGACCGGACCATTCGATTATTAGGTGTGACTTTTTCAAATTTTGACCACCCTTTATATACATCAATTAAACTTGACTTAGACTAGGAGAATATATATATGGCATTATTTAGTAATACAATTTTTCAAGCATTAATTGCAGGAATATTTACTTGGCTTTGTACATTATTTGGCTCTTCATTTGTTTTTCTTTTTAAAGAAGTGAATGATCGCTTTTTGGCAATTATGCAAGGATTTGCAGCAGGAGTGATGATCGCAGCATCTTTTTGGTCGTTACTAGCACCTGCTTTAGAATATGCTGAATCTAGCTCATCATCGTTACCGTCTTGGTTACCCGTAGCAGTCGGCTTTGTGGTAGGAGGTTTATTTTTAAGACTCCTTGACTACACAGTTCCGCATACGCATTTATCTGAAGACCATGGAGACTCAGATAATAGAAAATTACCGAAGACGATGATGTTATTCTTAGCCGTAACCATACATAATATTCCAGAAGGACTTGCCTTAGGTGTTGCCTTCGCGGCAGCAGGCGTTGGTAATGCTGGAGCGACTTTAACTGGAGCCATTGCATTAGCTATTGGTATCGGTTTACAAAATATACCTGAAGGATCAGCCTTATCATTACCATTATATGCGGACGGAAGAACAAAACGAAAAGCATTTCAAATGGGACAGTTATCAGCGGTTGTTGAACCAGTTTCAGCTGTTATTGGGGCAGCAGCCGTTCTAGTTGTTCAAGAAATATTACCTTATGCACTTGCTTCGCAGCTGGAGCAATGATTTTTGTGGTTGTTGAGCAATTAATACCTGAATCACAATCCTCTAACCATACGGATGAAGCAACTTTAGCATTAATTGGTGGTTTTGTCCTAATGATGATATTAGATGTGGCCTTAGGTTAATAATTATTTTCAATCTGTAAAAAAACTGTTATACTGTAAATATCAAATTACAGTATAACAGTTTTTTATGGTTCATGAATTTTTGATGTTGGTGGACCGAGGAGCCAGGTGACGCAGTCACCTTGGCTCTTTTTTTATTCCTATGTTTAAGTGTCTCTCTATGCAACGATAGTTTGTGTTGTGTTCTCATCTTTA
>NZ_JBGQQY010000066.1:0-10726 GCF_045528545.1 Ruoffia sp. FAM 26254 | reverse complement strand
TTAAAGATGAGAACACAACACAAACTATCGTTGCATAGAGAGACACTTAAACATAGGAATAAAAAAAGAGCCAAGGTGACTGCGTCACCTGGCTCCTCGGTCCACCAACATCAAAAATTCATGAACCCAAAAAAAGAGCTTAAAAAATGAAGACTTACTTCAAATTCTAAGCTCGTAATTATTTAAGTTAAAATTGATTATTCCATTCCTGGAGCGTTAATTTTGATACCAGGTCCAAAAGTAGTAGACAATGTTAAACTTGTCATGTAAGTACCTTTAGCTGAAGCTGGTTTTAAACGAACGATTTGTTCGTGTAATGCGTTAAAGTTTTCTTTTAATTTAGCATCATCAAATGATACTTTACCGATTGGAACATTAACGATTCCTGCTTTGTCAGCACGGTAAGTAACTTGACCTGCTTTGATGTCGTTAACCGCTTTAGTAACATCTTGTGTTACTGTACCAGTTTTAGGGTTAGGCATTAGGCCTTTTGGTCCTAATACGCGTCCTAGACGACCAACTTGTCCCATCATGTCAGGTGTTGCTACCATTACGTCGAAGTCTAACCAACCACCGTTGATTTTTTCGATTAGGTCTGCTTCACCAACAAAATCAGCACCTGCTGCTTCTGCTTCTTTAGCTTTATCTCCAGTTGCGATAACTACAACTGTTTGAGTTTTACCAGTACCATGTGGCAATACCATTGCTCCACGGATCTGTTGATCAGCTTTTTTAACATCAATATTTAAGTTGTAAGATACTTCCATAGTTGCATCAAAGTTCGCAAAGTCGATTTCTTTCGCTAATGCGATTGCTTCATCTGCGCTATAGAAATTGTTGCGGTCTACTTTTTCTAATGCCGCTTGAAATTTTTTACTTTTCTTAGCCATTTAATTTATTCCTCCTATATTTGTGGTATTAACGGTAATACCTCCCACACCCGATAGAATACGGGCTGGAAGCTGCGTTATGCTTAGCCCTCGACAGTGATTCCCATTGAACGAGCTGTTCCTTCGATCATGCGCATAGCAGCTTCTACATCTGCTGCGTTTAAGTCTTTCATTTTAATTTCAGCAATTTCTTGTACTTGTGCTTTTGTTACTGAACCAACTTTGTTTTTGTTTGGTTCACCAGAAGCTTTGCTTAAGCCAGCTGCTTTTTTAAGTAAGATTGGAGCTGGTGGTGTTTTAGTAATAAAACTAAATGAACGGTCTTCATACACATCGATTACTACTGGAATAATCATCCCATTTTGATCTTGTGTTTGAGCGTTAAATTCTTTAGTAAACGCCATGATGTTAACTCCCGCTTGACCTAATGCTGGACCAACTGGCGGCGCTGGACTTGCTTGTCCCGCTGGAATTTGTAATTTGACTTGTGTTACGACTTTTTTAGCCACGAAACATTCCTCCTTGTAAAATTTTTTTCGTGATGTGGTTTACGGAGTGAGCTTCACTCCTCCCACTCAGTGTGCGTTCTTGCGCACCGAAATAGTATACCATGTTTATTCCATATTGCAAGTGCTAATCTACATTTTATATTCTTTATTATGCCAATTAGCTAAATTCTCTAACAAAATGGCATGACTTTCTTCTAAAGCGGCTTGATTGGCTTCATCATTCCCACCTAAGGCAATCAATCCTGCAGAGTCTCCTAAATATCTTTTATTTGAGAATAAATGACCTGCCTCTGGATAATTGTGTAATTCAATTTGGTTTGCCTGTTCAATAATCGCTTCACCCATTTGACTTGAATTCCACATTAAATCGTCGCCACCGGCGAAAATAATTCCTTCCCCTGTAAATTCTTCAGCTTTAATGCGAGCTGCTTCTAGACTCTCTGCTTCGCTTCCTTCAATCACACTGTCATAAATTGGTTGATATGACACCGGTGTATAGGTGATAAAGCCTGCAATCATCTGCATTGTTTCTATCATACTACCTGATTGATTACTCAAATGCGGCAATGGCTCATCTTGGTAAGACCATGAGCTGGCGTCTGCATTTTGTTGGTCTAGTGAGAAGAAATTATAAGTAGACGGTGCATATAATACGATGTGATCAATCTCTTCATAGATGGTAGCTAAGTTTAAAGTTAATTCCGCTCCTTTAGAAGCACCTAAGACTGTGATAGGACCATCCGATTGACTATGTTCTTCGTGATAAGCTAAGACTTCTTGGTAGAAATCGAGGGGAACTTCATGAATACTTTCAGGTAATTCACCTGGTCCGAAAAAGAATAAACTGTAAACTTCGTATCCTTCATTTGCCAATTGAACCGCTAACTCATAATTGGGCGAACCTTCGGAACCCCCAAAGGTGAAGATCGCTCCCTCAGCTAAAATTTCATCTGGAACAAGATGGAAGCCATTAACATACCCTTCTTCGATTGTTTCAACTGTCATATTGGCTTGTTCTGTCTCATACAATGCTAAATTGGCTGGCTCGACATAGACACTTTCTTCATCCGTTGCAATATACTCACTATACCGATTCGTTTGAACCCAACGTATTCCGAAGATAATAACCGTGATTAGAATAGCAATCACTACAATCCGGAGTAAAACTTTTAAGATGAGTCTCATAATGTGTCTCCTACTCTCTCTTAAGAAAACTGAGTGACCTTGTTATAGTCATTTTACCATAAATGAAAGTGCATCCGAAGGAGCACAAAAAAGATGAACCTAAATTAGATTCACCTTATAACCTATTTATTCACTCTTTTAACTCGTTGTTCTTTTTGTAGTCGGAACAGTTGAACGAAGCCAACGGCACTTATAACAAAAAGAACTGCGGCTACATACATAACGATATTACTTTTATATTCAAAGGATGAAAATGGACTATGTTTAATAAATATTCCTAGGATAGCCCATAATGCTACTGGCATAATCATCTCATTACCTAACTTTGTATAGTAATAAGCTGAAAGTGCTGCCACAACAATCATTAACGCAACCGTCCAAATAATACCTATTGTACCGGTTAAATCAACACCTTGACTTACAGTATAAGTAGTTAAGTTAGCCATACTCGCCACTAATAACCAACCAAAATGTAGACCCATTGAGTATTTTAAAAACCAAGGGTTTTCTCTTAATGTGGGTGTAGCACTAATAGCTTCAACACTTTTCATAATTCTAGTTGTGTATAATAAAATAACGATCAGTGAAGCAAGTAACCATTCATTACTCCAACAAATAATCCAGACAATGTTTAAAGCAATCCATTCTATCATTCGCGTTAAAATCAATTGACGGTAAAGCGCACCGAAACGATCTCCTTTTGGACGGATAAAATCAATACTAATTGTCAATGCCATTCCGATATAAATCACAGCCCAAATTGAAAAAGTAATGCCTGCTGGTGCAAATAAATTCACATATTTATCTGAAACTTCTGCTTGAGTTGCTGGTAAGATAATCCCTGCCGCACTCAAATAGTTCAATAATAGTAATAATACGAAGAATACTGGCACAGCCCAACGATAATATTTATGAAATGAGTTCATATAGTTTGTACTCCTAACTATCGTGATTTAGTTGCTTACTACAGTTCTTCTTCTTTGATTTGGTTGAATTCTAATTCAGCCACTGTTTCACGACCGAACATTTCAATAAGAACTTTAACTTTCTGATGTTCTTGATTCACTTCTTCAACAACACCTGCAAGACCTGAGAAGGCACCATCTGTAATTTCAACACGATCACCCGTATTGATATTTAAGTCGATAATTTCTTTCGGTTGTTCACCGTCACCTAGAATATAGGCGATTTCTTCATCTAAAAGTGGTGCTGGTTTACTTCCGGCACCATGCGAGCCAACGAAACCTGTTACCCCTGGTGTATTACGAACGATAAACCATGCATCATCTGACATAACCATCTCAACTAAAACATAACCTGGGAAAGTTTTTTGTGTTTTAGTTTTTGGTTCGCCGTCTTTCACTTCTGTAACATCTTGTGTAGGGACAACCACACGGAAGATATTCTCCCCCATTGCCATACTATCTTTACGTAAATCAATATTTTCTTTAACTTTGTTTTCATATCCTGAATAAGTATGTAGAACATACCATGCTTTATTTGATTCCATATTGAACTCCTTTCAAAAAATTCTCAAAATAAAAAACCTACAAAACAGTAGGTTCGTTCCTTGCGTCAATTATACCATTAATCCTTCAATGATTACTATAAAAAAACTAGAAATCACGCTCTTTTTAATTAAACACTAAATAACCAATCCATTAGTGACGAGAATACTTCATCGGTTAATGCAAAATAAGATGCGAAAATAACGACAAAGATAACAACAATCCAAGTAAAGCGATTGACTTCTTTAACTGATGGCCAATTTACCTTTTTCATTTCGTTTCCGACTGATTTAATATAGTTCATTCTTATCCACCTATCTACTTAGTTTCTTTATGTATTGTGTGCTTATTACAGTATCGACAGAACTTTTTAAGTTCTAGACGAACAGATTGACCCGTTTGTGTCGGTGTCATTTGGTAATTGCGTTGGCCACACTCTGTACATGCCAAAGCTGCTTTTCTCTGTGCCATATGCAACCCCTCCTATTATAGATTCATCTTTACATCTCAATAAATCATAATGAAAAGTACCTACAATTGTCAAGCATTGATTGCATAAGTTATCTAATTTTTAATTTCAAAAGTTATTCAAGAGAGAATGAGTCCTTTAACTTCTTCCTACATCGATCATAGGCACTTTGCACTTGGGTTTCGCTAATGACCAATTGTTTCGCTATTTCTCTAACACTGTCACCTTTTTGATAATTGAAGAATACTTTACGTTCTAGAGATGACAATGAATCAATAAATAAGTTATGGACTTCTTTCAATTCAATCATATCTTGAGCTGATATATGATAATGATTTTCAATCTGATCTAACAGATTGATTTCACTTTGATTTTTATTACTTTGATATTCAAGTGACAACTCTCTAATACCTCCACCACGCTTATACGCCTGGTCAGCACGACAAAGATTAATGATTCGGTTCTTATATAATAATTTAAAGAAGCCTGAAAATCGGTGTTGTTTTTCTGGATCATACATATCGATGGCTTCTAACATAATAATTTGTGCTTCTTGGTAATAATCTTCTAAATCATAATTAGGAACTTTGATCTGATTAAAACAACTTTTATATAAAGGTACATATCTATTCACTATATGTTCAAAAACATCTGTATTAAATTCTTTCTTTAATCCTATAACCAACGCTTCAATGGTCATTGTCTTCATCGCTCTGTATCCTTCCTGTTTTAAAATAGGATGAAACAGATTAAGTTATGTCTTAGTGGTATTAGTCGCTTTGCCCTTCAATCTCTTCTCGTAAGCGGTCCAATTTCTCTAAATGAGTGACATCCCAAGGACTTCGCCTTCGAATGCGAGAGTCATAAAAAGTACTCACATCGCTTCTAATTTGTGACTTGGCGTAATTTACTTCCATTAGTAACTCATTAGCTGATTGTCTCAGAGCACCTTGTTGAAAGACCATCCACTGCTCGGCTGCATCGCTCGTTGCGACCACGACTCGAGTCAGGGCATTTATATGCTGTTTGACTGTCCGTTCAATATAACTATCTGCTGTTTCCCCTTCTTGTGTGAAGACAACAGTGACATTAAACTCCTCAAAAGTTGAGGTAATTCCTGGGACAAATTGTGCATCAAACACCACAATGACCTCAATATCTCGATACTTTCGATAGTTTGAAAGTTCAAATAATAGCAAATCTCTGGCTCCTTGAATTTCGTCACGTTTCTTTAACTGCTCTAATTCAGGCCAAGCACCAATCATGTTATATCCGTCCACGAAGAGAACTTCTTTTCTGCGCATTTTATCGCTCCTTACATCTTTGGAATACGATGTCTGGCAACTTCATAAGCAAGGATTGCAGTAGCTACACTTGCGTTTAAACTTTGCACATGTCCAATCATCGGGATAGTTACTGTACCATCGGCATTTTTTAGAATATTTTGTGATACACCTTGCCCTTCATTACCAATAACGAGTGCAATCGCGCCTTCACTGTTCCAAGTTCGCATATCTTCGCCTTCCATAGCTGTCGCAAAGATCCAAACACCGCGTTCTTTTAACTCAGTGATTGTTTGAGAAAGGTTCGTTACGCGAATCACCGGGACATGTTCAATCGCTCCGGTTGATGTTTTTGCAACGACCCCAGTTAGTCCTACGGCGCGGCGTTTTGGAATAATAATTCCATGAACACCAACGGCATCAGCCGTTCTAATAATTGACCCTAAGTTATGCGGGTCTTCTACCCCATCTAAAATGAGAAAGAAAGGCGGGACTCCTTGGGAATCAGCTAAGTCAAACGCATCATTCAATGTAGAATATTCAAATGGTGGTACAGTAGCAACAACACCTTGGTGATTTGCATTATCTGTCATATCATCGAGTTTCGATTTTGGAACCTCTTGGAATACAATGCCTTGTTGCTTCACTAGATTCAATATATCAGTAATTGCTGGACCTGAAATCCCCTTTTGTAGAAATAGTTTATTTATTTGTGATTTTGACTCCAATAAATTGATTATAACGTGTTTTCCGTACTGAAATTCGGAATCCTGCGATATTTCTTCGTTATTCTTTGATTTTTTGGGGTCGTTATTTTTTCTATTTGGCTTCGCAGACATATTATCCCTCCTGGTTCTCATCGATATAATCAACGGCTGCCTGTAGAAGTTCTTGCAGGCGATCAAATTTGCGGCTCATATGTAACCAACCAACGAGTGACTCAAAGCCAGTCGCTTGGCGGTAATCTCCGATCGATGCATTTTTAGCTTTTGTATTGGCTTTATTATTTCGACCGCGTTTGTACATCGTAATCTCTTCTTGAGTTAAGTAGTCATCAAAAGATAGCCAATGGTGCATCACACTTGCTTGTCCGCGTGCTTCAACGTATTTTACAGCTGCTTTATGTAATTTATTGGGGCTTGTTTCGCCTTTACTTAAGACATAATCACGGACAAAGACTTCGTAAACAGCGTCTCCAATATAGGCTAAGGCTGCACCGTTGAGTAAGTTTGCTTTTTCATTCATATTAATTCTCTCGTTTCCATTGTGTTCCGTGTGGCGTATCGTCTAGTAGTATTCCTTGGGCTTTTAACTCATCGCGAATTTCATCGGCACGTTGGAAATTACGATCAGCGCGTGCTTGGTTACGTTCATCGATTAAAGCTTGGATTGTCTCGTCAACTAAGTCTTCTTTCTCAAGGACTAAGCCGAAAATACTTAATAATTCATTTAATTTTTGTTTCATTTCAATTAAAACAGCTTTTTCAACTGTTTTTTCTTCAAGATAGTGATTCATCACTTTAACCAGTTCAAACACTGCTGTCATACCATTTGCTGCATTGAAATCGTCATCCATGGCGACTTTAAACGATGTTTCGATCTCATTTACCCGGTCTAACCAGCCAGAATCTTGCACTTCGGTTGTCTCTTCCGTTTGGTCAATACGGTAATTTGTACGGCGTAATACTTCTCTTAAACGAGCAATATTATTTCGCGCATCCTCTAAAGCCGCATCATCATATTTCAACGGACGACGGTAGTGAACTGTTCCTAGAAGATAGCGGACAACCATTGGATCAACCGCCTCAATTAAATCTCTCAATAGAACAAAGTTCCCTAAAGATTTACTCATCTTCTCTTCATCTTGTCCAAACGTCACGAACCCATTATGTAACCAGTAATTTGCAAAAGTCTGGTCATAATGACTTTCTGATTGCGCAATTTCGTTCTCATGATGAGGGAACTCTAAGTCTTGCCCGCCTGCATGAATGTCTAATGTATGGCCTAAATGTTTCGTTGCCATCACTGAACATTCAATATGCCAACCCGGACGTCCTTCTCCCCATGGAGATGCCCAACTAATCTCACCGTCTTTAGCCTTTTTCCATAAAGCAAAATCAATTGGATTCTCTTTACGTGCAAGTTCTTCATCATTTGTACGCTCACTTGCCCCAACACGCAATTCATCTAAAGACATATGAGACAGTTCACCGTATTTTTCAAAGGAGTCTGTTCTAAAATACACATCCCCATCTGCTTCATACGCGTGACCTTTTTCAATTAAACGCTCATTAAATGCCACAATATCTTCAATATGATCCATGACGCGTGGATATTTATTCGCAGGTTTAATATTCAAAGCACCTGTATCTTCCATAAATGCTTCAATATATTTAGCTGCCACCTCTTTAGGCGTTAATCCTTCTTCTTTAGCTGCTTTAATAATCTTATCATCAACGTCGGTAAAATTTGATACATAGTTAACAGTAAATCCACGGTACTCTAAATAGCGACGAATGGTATCGAATGCCACACTACTTCTAGCGTTCCCAATATGAATATAATTATATACAGTGGGTCCACAAACATAAAAAGTCACTTCATTCTCTTTTTGTGGTGTAAAAAATTCTTTTTGTCTAGTTAATGTATTATATAATTGGATACTCATTGTTATTGACTCCTTTATTTAATGTATTCATATCTTATCATAATTACCGCCGTTTACCTATGGAGAGAATAGGTAAGATTCTTCTATTCATTATTCCAATATAAAGAAAAACCACCACCTAAACGCCTGCGCTAAGTGATGGTTTAATGATTATTAGTTATACCTATTCATTTGGAACTAAAGCAAAAGCACGAACACTAAACCCTGGTGACCCAACAATATTCACTGGTGCGACAATAATTACAGCTCCTTGAGTGGGTAATTGCTCTAGATTCTTCATCACTTCGACTTGATATTTATCTAAAGCTAACCAGTAATACTCAGCAGCAAGGGACCCCGTGCGAGTGTAATCGACACCACTATCCGTATCTAATGTCTCATGTCCAATGGCATTCACTTGACGCTCCTTATGTAAATATTCTAATGCCTCGACTGACCAACCTGGCGTGTGACTCACACCTGACTCATCTTTATTATAAAAGGCATCGTGATCTTCCCAACGTCTAGACCATCCGCTTGAAAAAGCAACGAAACTTCCAGCTGGAATCTCTCCATTCTCTTCTTCATACGCTTGAATATCTGCCACACTGACTGTGAAATCAGAATTTACTTCCACTTTCTCTTCAAAATGCAGTACATACAACGGAAGAATTAACTCATCTAAAGTTAACTCGTCTAAAGTACGTTTACCCGTTGCGAAATGAATCGGTGCATCAATATGGGTACCGTATTGGCTCGGCAGTGTAAATTCTTTAGCATAAAATCCATCTAAATCAATGTTAAAGATGACTTTCTCTGTTAAAATTTCTAAAGCTGAAAACTTTGGAATCTTATCAGAAACTGGATGACTTAAATCAACTCGCTTAGCACTTAATAATAGTTGAGCGAAATCAGTTTGAGTCATATCTATCCCCACACTTCTTCAGCAACTGATTGAACTAAACGGATCTTATCCCATTGTTGTTCTTCTGTTAAGATATTGCCTTCTTCAGTTGAAGCAAAGCCACATTGTGGACTTAGACATAAGCGTTCTAACGGAACAAATTCCGCCGCTTCATGAATGCGTTTAATTAATGTTTCCCGATCTTCTAACTCACCATCTTTTGATGTTACTAAACCTAGAACAACGTATTTATCATCAGATACATATTCTAATGGTTCAAATCCGCCCGCACGATCCGTATCGTATTCTAAGAAGTATGCGTCGTAATTCCCTCGGTCAAATAAGGGTTGTGCAACTTCATTATAACCGCCTTCTGTTGCCCATTTTGAATGATAATTTCCTCGACATACATGGGTATTAATAACTAAATCTTCCGGTGCACCTTCTAAAGCTTTATTATTGGCAGTAATATAAAGTTCTTTTAATTTTTGACGAGTTTCTGCTTTTGCTCTTTCTTCTATATTATCTGAGTTTAACTGTAATTTAGTAGATACGCCTTCAGGGTTCTCTGACACAATCATCCCCCATGTACAGTCATCTAATTGGATTGTACGAGCTCCAGCGTCATATAAATCACGAATAACTTGTTGGTAAGCTTTTGCTACATCGTTAACTAATGCTTCTTCACTAGAATATACTGCTTGAGTGGCTTCAATGTTTTCTGGGCGATATAATTCAGCAAGTAATTGAGCTGGTGCTGGGAAAGTTTGTTTTGCTTCAATACCTTCGGACACATGATCACGAACAAACTTAAAATCCTCAACAAACGGATGATTTTCACCTGAAACTGGTCCTGATAATCGAGCTGTTTCGGCACGAGTATACTCACCGTGGAATTGATAACCACCGTCGTTAACTTTTTCAACCCCGTTTAAGCCCCAGAAGAAATCAAGATGCCACCAACTACGGCGAAACTCACCATCTGTCACTGCTTTAAGTCCAACTTCTTCTTGTTTTTTAATTAATTCAATAATGAATTTATCTTCAACGTCTTTTAACTCTGCTTGTGTAATTTTTCCTTCAGCAAACTTTGCTCTAGCTGCTTTTAACTCCTCTGGTCTTAAGTAACTTCCTACAACATCATAGCGAAATGGTGAACGTGTGCGTTTTGTAAAAGTAGTCAAGTGTGTTCCTCCTAATATTTTAAAATAATTTAATCAAAGAATTTATGGTTTTGATTTGTCAAATTAAGCTAGACAAAACTGCTTCATCTAAGTAACTCAAAAATACTTCCAACGGTGTTCGGTAGTGTAAGGATTTCCGTGGAATCG
>NZ_JBGQQY010000065.1:0-10804 GCF_045528545.1 Ruoffia sp. FAM 26254 | reverse complement strand
AGACACCTTTACCATATCAGAATGGGGTTCTTTTTTCATCACTTAACAGGTGAAAATGAAAAAGTAAATTTAAGCTGCCGTTAGGCAGTTGGCACATGTTTCAACGAAAAGTATGAATTGTTCAGGTTAAATAAACTTCTTTATATTTTTCTTTTAGCTGTTTTATATAATCATTAATGAAGTTAATAAAGGAGTTTTCCCAAGAGTTTACAATCGCCTTATCATAAATAAACCAATCATGATCTCGCATGTTTCGAGGCTGTACTAATTCATCTATATCTGAAATTCCCTGATTGACTTTGTTTAATTCAATTTGATAATCATTAATTAATTTTGAAAATTTTACACCTTCAAAGACAGGCGTGCCACGATTTTTCATATAGTTTAATCGAATCTTCTTCTCCATAGATTCAAAGAATTTTTCTACCATTTCTAGTTTTGTGATTGGATCTAAGTCCTTTATTTCAGTTTCAGAAGGTAAAGAAACATATAAAGTTAAATCGCCTAAAAAATCCTTACTCTCTATAAAGGTTTTCATACTTGAAATGGAAGGCATATAATTTTTTAGATTACTATAATGAAAAAACGGTCTTCTCTGAATGGCTTTTTGAATATATTTTCTTTCAACCTTCCAGCTGACTTCATAGGTTTGAGTAGCTATTTTATAGGTTATTTTGCTTCCATATTTCTGTTCAATCGCCATTTCAAACGGTATATCAAAGACAGTTGAAACATTATACTTTTCTAAAGTGTTATAGTCTTCTGCTGTTGTTTCAATTAATTTATTAATATAAATCTTTCCCTCTTTAAAAATAGGATTCTTTTTAAAAGAAGGTTTGATCTTTGCTTCTAAATGATGGTATTTATCTTCTTTTACCTGAATATTAGCTGATTTTAAAGACTTCTCTAAGTTTTTAATATAGGCATTATCATTGATTGTATGATAGTGAAGCGACTCAATCACTCTTAGTTCAGATTTTTCTCCCCCAAAGTCAAAGCGTCTGGTATAGGAATCTTCATCTTTATATTCAAAAGGATAATATCTCGCACCACGACCGATTAATTGTGCTTCACTGTCCGTTGTTGCCTTTGTTTTTGTTGCTCCTTCACTAATACGAACAATATCAAAGAGATTAAGAACGTCCCAGCCTTCATTCAGCCTTGCCACTGCAAAAATAACACGAATAGGGTTATTGGCTTCTTCTAAACTATTTAAAATCAAAGCATTTTCTTCTGATAAAAAATCTCGATCATTTGCATTTAAAAGATTTCCTTCTGCAAAATCCCATTTTAAGTCCTGAACCACTTGATTGAGGTCTATCTTTTTATAATAAGCAAACATACTGCTCCAAATACTTTGCTGGTGCTTATAGATAGCATAGCCATTTTCTATTACTTCTTTTAATTCTTCTGCTTCTAAACCTTTAATTAGATTAATAAACTTCTCTTGAGCATTTTGAGAGTTTTTAATCAGGTTCGATTTAAAAAATATAATCGGTTTTAAGTCGATTCCATGATCTCTTGCAACATATTTTCTATATTGGCTTAACAAAACACTGTTTAACATCTTATTTCTATCTTCTTCATCAGCTCGTAAAAGCATGACATTCTTTGAATAGCCATCTCTCATAAATTGCCTTAAATCATACTGGTAAACAATTTTATCCCGATACTTTTCAAATAAGACATCTTTCGTTAAATCAATCGTTGCAGTGTACTCTAACAGTCGGTTAGCTGGATTTAGCTTTAATAAACGATTAACAGTGTTTTCCCACGTTCTTTCTTCTTGTTCTTTTGTATTAAGTTTTCTTTTATCTCTACGAGTCCAGGCATTAATGTGGTGGGCTTCATCTGCTAAAAGAACAATCTCCAATTCTTCCAATCCTTCAAAGGTTAAAGAGTTCTCTCTTGGCTCTGTTAGGTCTAAGTGAAGCTTTTGTATGGTGGTTAGCTTTAAATAGATTGTGTGAGGGTCTGGTAAGCTTGGAAAGACATCAACAATCTGGATATCAATCTGATTTCCATCAATGACAATACCTTCTTTTCTAAATAAATACTTCAAAGAATTTGTATTGGTCAAATTGTCCTTCGTTTTTTTAATAATAGCGTCACTATTTACGAAAAATATAAAGTTCTGCTTGTTTTGTTCCTTGTATAAATAAAGGATATTAGAAGCTAAAACGAGCGTTTTTCCTGATCCTGTTGCCATATGAAAAAGTAAATGATTAGAGTACAGATCAGCTTGGTCGATTTCTTGTGTAAAAATAAACTGCGATAAAGCGTGTTCTTGATACGGTCTTAGTTTATGACCTAAATTATCTGCGACATAATCAGGCACTTCTGGTGGTGGAGATGAAAAAATACTATTAAACTTCTCTACAATCTGCTTGTGTAAGATCTCATTACTCATCTTTTACACCTTCTTTTTGATAGACAGAGTGATTAAAGACTTTTACATCTTCTGGTATCTTATACTGTTCATCTTCTATTTCTGAATAATTTAGATACAATTGATTGTTATCTAATACTTGAATGAGCAGTGATTTTTGTTCTTTTAATGTCAGTCCAAAGAATGCTTCCTTTTTACTCAGTAGTTTTTCTATATCAACTTTAATATTTAAGAAAGAGCTCGTTTTGATTTTATGAATAAGCATTTCAATTTCTTCTGTGTTAACAGCTTCTTGAAGTTCATTAATATATAACTGGTTTAACTCAAAAAGTTCTGCGTAAACGAAGCTACCTCCACCTTGCCAATCAATATTTTTTGAAATACCACTTTGGTCTCCATCAATTACATTTTTTAATCTTTCTATTGTTAAATCATCTATATAGTTTAATTGTTCTACTCCAATAAATTGTCGATTTGTCTTTAAAGACACGGCAGGGGTAGTTCCTGAACCCATGAAAAAATCCATAACAATATCTTTTTCATTTGTTAAAGCAATTATCAAATCTTTAATTAATCTTTCTGGTTTTTTTCCATTTGATAACTTTACGCTACCTTCTTTATTTACATTACCCATATCAAGATAGTAACCAGACCACCAGTCTCCTCTTATTTTCCTAAATCCATAAGATGAATGGAAATCATTGGCATATCCATATGAAGCTTTCAAAAACATTAACTGCCAGAGATTATTTTCTTTTCGTTCTACGTGATAATTTCTATTTCTACGTTTAACTTCTGTTACAACACCAAATTCAAAATCATTTTTATCTAACCCTGTAATTTTATCATAACTAAATATTTTACCTTGATTATGATCTACAAACTTTTTGAATTCTTCTGAAGTCTTATACATATCTGATAAATTCGAGAAAATGATTTCAGGATGTTCTTTTATAAATACATCTTTCACATCTACAACTTTATTATCAGATGTTAAATATTTTGAATAATGTGTGTCATATTCTAACCTAGCATCATATAAAATATGCTCCATAACATTTTTTCGACCAGATTTAGAATATAAAGATAGATACTCAGCATTTTTCACAATATTCCCGTTTTTTGCTGATGCTACTTTCATCCCCTGAGTAGCAGACATCTCAACAGCTATTTGTGTAACAAACTTATCACTTCCAAATATCTCATCGCATAATACTTTTAAGTAATGATTTTCATTATTATCAGATTGAATAACAATTACACCGTCTTCGCGTAATAATTCAAAAGCAATTTCTAAGCGATTTTTCATAAATGTTAACCATGTAGAATGGTTAAACCGATCATTATACTTAAATGAATCTCCACCCGTATTATAAGGAGGATCGATATATATCATTTTTATCTTATTTTCATATCTTTCTTTGAGAGAATGTAGAGCTATTAAATTATTCCCTTTAATAATTAAATTATCTTGATCAGTAAAATCATCAATATCATGTTTCCCATTTTTATCATATTTCTTAATGTTTGTAAGTACCTTTGGAGATAACAAAGTATCAATTTCTTCTTTAGCCAGCACGTTATGATAATAAATTTCTTTTTTTCCCTGATCTTCTTTTGTCATTCCCCCTTCAAGAACACTGTCTTTATGAGGAAAATCTAAAACAACATCTGTATTGTAATTTAAATATTTACCTTCGCTTGTTAACCCAATTTCATTAGAATATTTTGTATAGCTATTTTCCCAATAGTTTTTATATCTTAGCATGCTAATAAACTCTTCAATTTTAAAGATATTAGTAGAATTTAAACTAATTGAATATGTATCTTTAACTAATTGATTTGATAAAAGTGCTTCGATTAATTCTTGGTTATAATTCCTAAGATCTTCAGCAACTTTATTTCTCAATAAAACATCTTTCTCCCAATACTTTGGAAATTTTAAAAGTACCTCTTTAATTTGTGATAGTAGTTCAGTTTCTACTTTATTATCAGACATTACATCATTCTCCTTTATATCTATCTAAAAAATTGCCACCACTTCTTTTTTTCATCTTTTTTTATTTCTTCTTTATTTATTCCTTCATCAATCTGTTTTTCTGATTCTTTTTCTTCAAGTTCTAATCTCAATAATTCGATTTTTTTATTAGAAATCAAAGTTAATTGTTGTTGTTGATCTAAAAGTTTTTCTAAATTTGCTCTTGATTTATTCGCTTCTTCTAACTGTTTTTCTAACACCTTTATCAGCTTATCTTTACTCGTTTCTTCTGCTGTACGGTGCTGTTCATTTGCTGTACGGTGCTGTACACTTGCTGTACACTCTGTATTATTGATCTTCACATCAAACTCTTTTGCTAATTTCAAAAAAGCTTGGTGATCATACTCCAGAGGTTCATTTTCGTGGATCCTTGTATCTTCATTAATTGCCTTAATATCAAGCTTTTCAATCCTTCTTCTTACCTTTTGTCTTGGCTGATTTAATTCATTACACAAGTTTTTTATTGTATAAATTTTCTCCTTCATATGCCACCTCACTTATAAATCATTGTATCATAATGCTGTACAAATCGTTGTACGCTGTTGTACAGTGCTGTACACTCCACTAAATATATTTATAAACTGTTGTACGACTAATTTTTAAATTTTTAGCTATTTCTGTTGGGGTCTGATCTGGATTTTCTGATACATATTTCTTCACTAAATTTTCTTTTGTTCCACTTCCTTTAGGTCTACCCTCTTCATTCCACCATACTTTTTTTTGCTGTTTCATTTTCACATCTCTAATTGCTCTGGCTATCTCTAAATGATCTTTTTGACTCTGATAATTTCTTTTGTTCTTTTCGATAGGTATGTCCGTTAACTTTACTATGTCATCAATGGTAAAATTATAATATTGCCTGTCATAAGTTTCTAAAGCTGATTTAATATCATCTTCTTCTAAAGGATTACTATGTTCAATTTCTTTTAATTCATCAAAGATCTTATACATATCTTCCCGAACTTCTTTCTTAGAGATATTACACTTCACTGCATAAATCGCCATACACATTAAAAAGTAATATCTATGTCCTCCCTTAACCTTATAAGACTGTCTTAACCACCAATCATATAAGTCTCTCTTTATATTCCATTTTTTTGCTCTCTTATTACCTTCAACCACCACTCTTTGATACCATTCTGGAAACTTTTCTTCTGACTCTTTCAAAGTATACTTAGTAGGCTGAAAAGGCTTATTTACATCTACTCTATTTTTTTCTTCATCTACATACTGATTAATATAATCCAAAGTAACTCTATCGCCTGTCTTAAAAGCTCTAACTGGTAAATCATACTTATCATTCTTAGATCCAACCATTCTAAAACCTTGATTGATTGACTGATACTGAATCTGTTTCTCCATAGAAGTTGCCTTATACTCCCACATTCTAAAGGTTAGATCATACTTTAATGCTTTCATTTGAAGCTTAATATTAGGATATAGAGCAATAGGATTTTCAAAAACATAATAAATATGAAGTCCAGTTCCACTCATTACGATAAAAGTAGGCTGGGGAAGTGTTCTAAGTGCTGGCTTCTTCCCTATTCTGGCAAATAAATTCATCAACTCATTCTTACCTACAGCATCTAAGTCAAAAACTAAAGCATTCATTTGTTGAGCATTCTCCAAGCGATTCCTCATTCCACGATAAGCTAATCCAGAACATAAAGTCATCGGGTTATCCTTTACAAATTCTTTATAATCCTCTTTCCATCTATCATTCAGCATAATCCTTCTTCTTAACTTTCTTTTTGTACCCTTATCCTTTGGATCTTCATACAGATAAACACTATTGGGTTTAGAATAATTCTCACTATACTCCCCTTGATTTTGATTATTAGGAAAGACATATCTATAAAAATCTTCTCCATCTACTTCTTTATAATTAAAACTTAATAACTGTTCTACTTCCTTATGATTTTTCTTTTTATCCTTTATATTATCACTCATAAAAATACCCCCTTTCTATTTAATAATTATATAGACTGCTATTGGGACTTAGATTATCAATATAGTTATTTGAACAGATATAGCATTTATTTTTAATATATTCTAAATCCAATAATTATATAGACTGCTATTGGGACTTAGATTATCAATATAGTTATTTGAACGCTTCTAGTATACCACATATAATTAACGGCTACTAATCCTAGTAGGGTTACTTAGATTATCAATAGGTTTATTGAACACTTTTTTACCTGCCTCTAAAGCCTTTTAACGCTTCTTCTAACTCCTCATCAACGATATGGGTGTAAATCTGTGTAGAAGATATGTCAGCATGCCCGAGAGCCTTCTGGACGATCCTAAGGTTCTTTGTTTCCCTTAATAGATCGCTTGCAAAGGTATGTCGCAAACTATGAGTCGTAATATGCTTCTTTATTCCTGCCTTGTCTGAATAGGTCTTAATCATGCTTCTAACGGCTTTTCCATCAAGTGAATGTAAAGTCCTTGTAGTAAAGACTAAATCGCTCCTACCCCACTCTTTAAACTGCCTTTGTTTCCATTTCCCTAACATACTAAGCGTTTCTTCATTTAGCCAGAGGATTCGATCTTTCAATCCTTTTCCTTCAACTACTTTTAATTGTCCAGTCATTAGATCTATATCATTCCATTTAAGATTTGTTAGTTCTGCCAATCTTAACCCTGTATTTAAAAGAAGCTGAATCATTGTTTGATTTCTTTGGGGGGTAATGTACCTTAAATTGAACTGATCCAGTAGTCTTTCTTGCTCATCTAAGGATAAAATATCAGGGATTTTCTTAGCCATGTTAAAACCTCCATTTTAAAGCCTATTTGTGAGTGATACCTTATTGTTTATATTAAAGGGTATTATTCACTTATAAATAGAGTATATACCAGAAAGTTTTACAAAACAAGGATAAAAAGGTATTATTCACAAACTTACTTTTTTTGTTTTTAGGTTCAATACATACCGTTTATACAGGTTATAAAAATCAGCTTGCCAATCTTATTTAACTCAAGATTTATAATCCTATTTAAAACAGTTTTAGCTTGTATCTTTAAGCTTTAAATGACTTAATCTAGGTATAATGCCTAAATATTTATAAAACCTCTTAGAATTGATTTTAGAGCCTTGATATGCTTTTATTTAACATCTTCATTTAATCAAGTTTTACCTGATCCCTTAGTTTTACAAAAGTGTACTAAATTAACCCTTAAGACAAGTTCAAAGAAGAAAAATAAAAAAGGACAGAGTAGTAAATCTGCTCTATCCTTTTTATATCAATACTTATAACCGTTTTAGTGGGTTTTACATACTTGCATTTAAGACAAACTCAGGAAAATATCTCCACTTTTTATTTATCCTTTTTTGAAATAGTTTGATTTATTTTATCAATCTGAGATTTTATACTAAGATAAGATACAACCCAAATAATAAAATACACTACCAAAATACTAAATCCTATTACTAATAATCCTAACAAATATCTACCCCAGTGCAATATATATGCTACCACTAGCAATGGTAAAAAGATTATAGAAAAGTGAATAATTGTATTTGATAAAAGTGATCTTTTTTGGTTATTCATTATATCAGTTGAAAAAGATTGAATTATACCTAGCGACATATAAATCAATGTTTGAACAGTAATTGCTATTAACATTGAATCATACTGATTTAAAAAGCTGGGAACTCCTGGATAATATTCCCCATTTAGAAAAGAGAATATCAGGTTTAATGTAAAACCTATTCCTACACCTATAAATGCTCCACTTATAATTTTTTTTAGATATTTCACGATAGTTCCTCCTTTATATTCCTAATACTTTCTTGAAGTTTTTAAGACTTCTTCTAGATACATAGGAAATATCTCCAGTTTTAAACTCTAAAGCAATAGTGCCTTTATAACTTAAATCGAGTCTTTTAACATAGTCTAAATTTATCAATTCACCTTGCGAAATTCGAATAAATGTAGT
This sequence comes from Ruoffia sp. FAM 26254, assembly GCF_045528545.1. Classification (NCBI taxonomy): domain Bacteria; kingdom Bacillati; phylum Bacillota; class Bacilli; order Lactobacillales; family Aerococcaceae; genus Ruoffia; species Ruoffia sp. FAM 26254. The sequence goes on along the minus strand of NZ_JBGQQY010000065.1, from coordinate 2,435 downwards.
TGATCTAAATCTTTCTTCTAAATCATACATTCTTAAACGAACTAAATATTCATCCCTCATAGTTTGTGCGAATACTTTTTTATCATTTGTAAAGAAACGAATAATATCATTTGGTTCAAGTAATAAAATCTCCTCATTTTTCAATCCTACAATCCGATTAACTGATGAAAGTTCTAAAATACTTTGAACTAGTTTTACGTCATTATTCATTGATTCTGCAAATACTTTAATTATAGTTTCTTTTATATTTGGGTCTATGTTGATTTCTAATTTCATTTTAAACCTCCTACTCTCTATGAGATAATTTAACTTTATAATAAAACAAGAATACTATCTATAAAAATCAGACAAGAGGTTATTTAAAGGAGATATGCGGTGACTAATTTTTAAGAAAAAACTAAAAAAAGTAGGTCACTATTTAAATATACAATGGCAACCTACTTTTTTGTTATATTATTTATCAATTTTACTCAATTAGCATTAAGACAAATTGGATTTCTTGTTTTTCTCTAAATATATCTTTTTAGTAATTAAAACTGTGTTATTAGCAGACCAAACAAGTAATATAGCAGGAACAACTCTTCCTAATAAATTTTCACTTGAACTTATTAATCCTGACATGATTACAAAAACACCTGCAAAACAAATAATATCAATTAAATTTTTAATTTTCATATAAATTTATTCCTTTCTAAAAAGTTTTACTATGAGATTAAAGGTTTGAGTTTTATTTAATTACTATTAAGACAAACTCACAACATCGTTCTATTCATCTTCAAGGAAAAATATAGAGCCTACTAGACTTAATATAAAAAATAAAGGAGATTTAAAGACTATAAGGGCTAGATATCCTATAAAGGCTAAACCTATCGACATGTTTTCCAAAAGTGAAGACTTAAATTTAATTTTATTCATGTAACCCCTCCTTTTTATGTTAATTGATTAGTTGAATTTTGCTTAATTACCCTTAAGACAAACTCGGTTTTCATTTTAATGTTGGATAAATTACTTAGTCTTATTTTTGTTTTTTGCTATTATAATACCGATAATCAACTCGATTAATGTGCTAAAAGGAGGGGTTATCACCCAAGCATTTTGATTGTTAGAGAAAAATTGTAAAAATGCTGCAAGTAAAATTCTAATAAAGAAACCAAAGCCAATACCATAATTGAACTATTTTCTTTTGTTTCTATCTTTCTCTCTCTTTCTTGATATACTATATTAGCTTCCTTTTTATAATCACAATTTAATAAGGAAAAAACACTGATTATAACTTATTTTGAATCCTTTAAACCAAATTTTTCAGGATTTTTCAAGTAATAGACAGCATACCAGAGATAGAAAGGGAAGGCATATTTTCCCAATACAAACCATCTTCTAACCGAAAAATCTTTTTTCTCATAGCCAACTATTTCCCATGCTGATCCAGTAAATAAAATGTTTAGCACCAAATATGCTATTAGAAGAACTCTAATTACCACGTTTATCTCTAATCCATAAATAAATACTGAACACATAGAAATCAAAAAGATAGTAAACAACCAGAAAATACCTGTAAGTATTTTACTAAAAGTATTCTTTGGAGGCTCAATACTTTGCCAAATTATAAATTTAGTAAGCTTTTTTTGCAATCTTAAAACTTCCCTCTACATTTATAAGCTGATACAGACCACGAAACTGCCGCAAAAGCAAGATTAACAGACTTAGACACTTTGGGTCCTATCTCTAAGGCAGCTCGTGCAAGTATTTTCCCTGCAGTTGTCCACGCTCCAGAAGCGAGAGCTTCAGTTAGTGCTCTTACTGTTTGTCCACTAAGTAATGTTCCTATCCAAGCATACTCTTCTCCTACCGTGCAGTAGATAAAATCCATAGTGCTTAGAGTTGATATCATACCGTCATTTCTAGGTCCTTGTGTTATTGAATTAGCCTGATAAAGTTCAATAGCAATTGGATTACCTTTGTTTACTTCTTGTCTAAGTAGTTCCGGATTAGTAACCGTGTATTTACCATGTTTATCGATTTCACCTATTTCACTAAAATAAAATTCTAACTCTTCTGCTATTTCATTTGTTAATTCTTCTAGTTCTTTTTCAGTATATTCTCCTTGAGAACTAGGTTGAGCGAGATCATCATTAATAGATTCTGCATGGACAGAAATCCCAGCATAACCGACAACTGTGAACAAAGTAACGAAAGAGGATAATGCTATCACTAATTTTTTCACGAACATAAAACCATCTCCTAATGATTATTTAACTATATTTATGCAAGACTAGTATAGCGTAAATGTAATTATTGCCAGTATTACACCTGAACAATTCATACTTTTCGTTGAAACATGTGCCAACTGCCTAACGGCAGCTTAAATTTACTTTTTCATTTTCACCTGTTAAGTGATGAAAAAAGAACCCCATTCTGATATGGTAAAGGTGTCT
>NZ_JBGQQY010000064.1:0-11755 GCF_045528545.1 Ruoffia sp. FAM 26254 | reverse complement strand
AGATGAGAACACAACACAAACTATCGTTGCATAGAGAGACACTTAAACATAGGAATAAAAAAAGAGCCAAGGTGACTGCGTCACCTGGCTCCTCGGTCCACCAACATCAAAAATTCATGAACCAATATAAATACAAACACCCGCTCACTAATTTAACTCAGTGAGCAGGCGTTTGTATTTGAAAATATTTAATTATTTAAATGAAGACTTAGCGTCTTTCTCTTCTTGTTCGGCTTCAGCTTTTTCAGCTTCGGCTTTTTCTTTTGCAATTCTTTCTTCTTCTAAAATTCGTTCGATATCTTCAGAAGTTGACGTTTCAAGTGAACGGTAACGGTTCATACCAGTTCCGGCAGGAATTAGTTTACCGATAATAACGTTCTCTTTCAATCCGATCAATTCGTCACGATCTCCACGAATAGCAGCGTCAGTTAAGACACGTGTCGTTTCTTGGAATGATGCAGCAGAGATAAATGAATTTGTCTCTAGAGCTGCTTTTGTAATTCCTAGTAAAACTGGACGTGCAGTTGCAGGAACTTCTCCTGATTTGATTGCTGCTTCGTTGGCTTTAGTGAAGTCAGCAATATCTAATAATGCTCCTGGCAAGATATCTGTAGAAGCTGGGTCCATAACACGTACTTTACGAAGCATTTGACGAACCATTACTTCCACGTGTTTATCTCCGATTTCTACCCCTTGTCCACGGTAAACATTTTGTACTTCATGTAATAGATAGTTTTCAACAGTGATAACATCAGTTACTCGTAGTAATTCTTTCGGATCAATTGAACCTTCTGTTAAGGCTTGACCACGTTCTACAGTTTCTCCAACAGTAACTTTAAGTCTTGATTGGAATGGCACGTTATATGTACGTGTATCTGTAATACCACGAACAGTAATATCTTTAGTACGGTCTGAAGCTTTCTCTTCGATCGCTTCAATCTCACCATCCACTTCCGTGATTTGAGCTAACCCTTTAGGGTTACGTGCTTCAAAGATCTCTTGGATACGAGGAAGACCTTGAGTGATATCTCCACCACCGGCAACCCCACCCGTATGGAATGTACGCATTGTTAATTGTGTACCAGGCTCACCGATTGATTGGGCAGCGATTGTACCAACTGCTTCACCAACTTCAACTTCGTCTCCAGTCGCTAAGTTACGTCCATAACAGTGTTTACATACACCATGAATCGTATCACAAGTGAATACTGAGCGAATCGTTACTTCTTCGATACCAGCAGCAATAATTTGTTGCGCGATATCTTCTGTAATTAATTCGTTATTAGAGATAATAACTTCGTTCGTTTTTGGGTGACGAATCGTTTTTTGTAAGTAACGACCGATGAGACGTTCTTCTAGTGATTCAATGACACTATTTCCATCTTTAATCGCTCTAATTACTAGACCTTTGTCTGTTCCACAGTCATCTTCACGAACAATAACATCTTGTGCCACATCAACTAAACGACGTGTTAAGTATCCTGAATCGGCTGTCTTCAAGGCAGTATCGGTCATACCTTTACGAGCACCATGGGTAGAGATAAACATTTCTTGTACGTTTAATCCCTCACGGAAGTTCGAAGTAATCGGTAATTCGATAATCTTACCACTTGGAGCCGCCATGTTACCACGCATACCAGCTAACTGAGTGAAGTTAGAGATATTACCACGGGCACCAGAATCAGACATCATGTTAATTGGGTTAAGACGTGGTAGTTTTTCAACCAATTCGTTTTGAATTTGGTCTTTCGCACGTTCCCAAGTACGGATAACATTGTTATAACGCTCATCTTCAGTAATTAAACCACGGCGATATTGCTTAGTGATTTTCTCAACGCGGTCATGAGCATCTGTAATGATTCCTTCTTTAGTATCTAAGTTAATAACGTCCGCAACCCCAACAGTCATACCTGAACGAGTTGAGTATTTATAACCTAAATCTTTCATCTTATCAAGCATGATAGATGTTTCAGTTACTTGATAACGTTTGAACACTTCTGCGATGACGTTACCTAAATGTTTTTTCTTGAAAGGAGGTACTAAGTCCATTTCTTTAATCGCTTCTTTGACATCTACTCCATGTTCAAGGAAGTATTTATCAGGTGTGCGTTCAATTAAGTTTTCAGTTGTTGGCTCGTTTAAGTAAGGGAACTCTTCTGGCATGATTTGGTTAATAATCACTTTACCAACAGTCGTTACCATTAAACGTTCTTTTTGCCAATCTGTAAATGGTTTTCCTTCTAATGAAGCCGCTGGGATAGCAATACGTGAATGTAAGTGTACATATCCATTTTGGTAAGCTAATTCAACTTCACTTACAGAAGAAAACACCATACCTTCTCCGATACGTCCTTCTTCTTCTAATGTTAAGTAGTAGTTACCTAAAACCATATCTTGTGATGGTGTTACAACTGGTTTACCATCTTTAGGGTTCAGGATATGTTGTGCTGCTAACATTAATAGTCTCGCTTCTGCTTGTGCTTCTTCAGATAACGGAACGTGAACAGCCATTTGGTCACCATCAAAGTCGGCGTTATAGGCTTCACATACTAATGGGTGAAGACGAATCGCTTTACCTTCAACGATCACTGGTTCGAAAGCTTGAATACCTAAACGGTGAAGCGTAGGTGCTCTGTTTAATAGAACCGGATGTTCTTTAATCACGTCTTCAATAACTGGCCAAATAGCGTCATCTTGAGTTTCAATCATTTTTTTCGCATTTTTAATATTTCCTGCGATATCCCGTTCAACTAATTCTTTCATTACAAACGGTTTGAATAATTCAATAGCCATTTCTTTAGGTAATCCACATTGGTACATTTTTAATGATGGTCCAACGACGATTACTGAACGTCCTGAATAGTCAACACGTTTACCAAGTAAGTTTTGACGGAAACGTCCTTGCTTACCTTTTAACATGTGTGATAATGATTTCAATGGACGGTTACCCGGTCCAGTTACAGCACGACCACGACGACCGTTATCAACTAATGAGTCAACTGCTTCTTGTAGCATACGTTTCTCGTTTTGAACGATGATGTTTGGTGCTCCAAGATCTAATAAACGTTTTAGACGGTTGTTACGGTTAATAACACGACGGTATAAATCGTTCAAGTCACTTGTTGCAAAACGTCCACCTTCAAGTTGTACCATTGGCCGTAACTCTGGCGGAATAACTGGTAGTGCATCCATAATCATCCAAGTTGGATCATTACCTGATTCTAAGAATGAGTCTAGAATATCAAGACGACGAATGGCACGCGTACGTTTTTGTCCTGTCGCTGTCTTCAATGCCTCTTTTAATTCTGCTGCTTCTGCTTCAATGTCTACTGCTTCTAGTAAGTCACGAATTGCTTCGGCACCCATCTTAGCTTTAAATCGATTACCAAATTCACGACGTTTTTCACGGTATTCTGTCTCAGTTAATAATGATTTAACTTCTAAAGGTGTATCACCTGATTCAATCACGATATAAGAAGCAAAGTAAATAACTTCTTCTAATAAACGTGGGCTTAAATCAAGAATAAGACCCATACGACTTGGAATTCCTTTGAAATACCAAACGTGAGTTACTGGAGCTGCTAATTCAATATGCCCCATGCGTTCACGACGTACTTTAGAACGCGTTACTTCTACACCACAACGTTCACAAACACGACCTTTATAGCGAATACGTTTGTACTTACCACACGCGCATTCCCAGTCTTTTGACGGACCAAAAATACGCTCGCAGAATAAGCCATCTTTTTCTGGTTTTAGTGTGCGGTAATTAATTGTTTCTGGCTTTTTAACTTCACCGTATGACCAACTACGGATTTTCTCTGGGGATGCTAAACCAATTTGCATTGATTCAAAAGTATTAACATCTATCAAAGGGCCAACCTCCTTATAAAATTGCCGATAGTCGACGGAGCCACTCGTTTAAAGAGTGGGTCTCCCATCATTCTATCCCGTTATACTAACTTAAATTTATTTATCAGTGTTTTTCTCTACAGCTTCACTTGCAGCAACTGGTTTATTGCCTGCTTGCTTTTGATCTTCTTTGTATTTTTCTAAGGCATTAAAGTTGATGATATCGTCATCTTCTTCATCATCTTGTAAGTCGATTTCTTTGTGATCTGCATCAAGTACTTGTAAGTCTAATCCTAGAGATTGTAATTCTTTTACTAATACTCGGAATGACTCAGGTACACCTGGTTTTGGAATTGGCTCACCTTTTACAATGGCTTCATAAGTTTTCACACGTCCTACAACGTCATCTGACTTGTAAGTTAGAATCTCTTGTAATGTGTAAGCTGCACCATAAGCTTCAAGGGCCCAAACCTCCATCTCACCAAAACGTTGTCCACCAAATTGTGCTTTACCACCTAATGGTTGTTGCGTTACTAATGAGTAAGGTCCAGTTGAACGAGCATGGATTTTGTCGTCAACCATGTGTCCTAATTTAAGCATGTACATAACACCAACTGATACTTTACGATCAAACGGCTCCCCTGTTCGACCATCATATAAAGTAGTTTTAGCATCCTCTGCTAACCCAGCCTCTTTGATTGTCTCCCAAACGTCTTCTTCACTTGCACCATCGAATACAGGTGTAGAGATATTAATACCCATCTCACGCGCTGCCATTCCAAGGTGAAGTTCGAATACTTGTCCGATGTTCATACGTGAAGGTACCCCTAATGGGTTCAGCATAATGTCCACTGGTGTTCCATCAGGTAAGAATGGCATATCTTCTTTAGGCACGATTAAAGAGACAACCCCTTTATTACCGTGACGTCCGGCCATTTTATCCCCTTCACTAATTTTACGTTTTTGTACAATGTAAACACGTACTAACATGTTTACTCCTGGTGATAATTCGTCTCCGTTTTCACGCGTAAAGATTTTCACGTCATGAACGATTCCGCCTCCACCATGTGGTACACGTAGTGATGTATCGCGGACTTCACGTGCTTTCTCACCGAAGATTGCATGTAATAGGCGTTCTTCTGCAGATAATTCTGTTACACCTTTAGGTGTTACTTTACCTACTAAAATGTCCCCATCACGAACTTCAGCACCGATAGCAATGATTCCGTCTTTGTCTAGATATTTAAGTGCGTCTTCCCCTACGTTCGGGATTTCGCGTGTAATTTCTTCAGGTCCTAACTTAGTATCACGAGCTTCTGATTCATATTCTTCAATATGAATTGAAGTATATACGTCATCTTTAACAAGTCGTTCTGACATGATGATCGCGTCCTCGTAGTTATATCCATCCCAAGTCATGAAGGCTACTAATGGGTTTTGACCTAAGGCCATTTCTCCATTTTCCATTGAAGGTCCATCCGCTAAGATATCTCCTTTAGCAACAGTTTCACCTGATTCAATAATTGGTCGTTGGTTATAACATGTACCAGCATTCGAACGAGCAAATTTAGTTAAACGGTAATCATCGAATGATCCGTCTTCTAATTTAACGCGAATACGGTCTGCATCTACATAAGTGACTGTACCAGGTCGTTTACATAATAACGCTGCTCCCGAGTCATGTGCTGCTTGATATTCCATACCAGTACCGATATATGGTGCTTTAGGATTAATCAATGGAACAGCTTGACGTTGCATGTTCGCTCCCATTAGGGCACGGTTCGAGTCATCATTTTCCAAGAAAGGAATTGATGCCGTCGCAACTGAAACAACCTGTTTAGGTGATACATCCATGAAATCGACTTGTTCTCTTGGAACTTCGATATTCTCAGACTTGTAACGAGCCATAACAGTTTCGTTTGTAAATGTTCCATCTTCATTCAGTAATGAGTTTGCTTGCGCAACGATATATAAATCTTCCTCATCTGCTGATAAATAATGAATCTCTTCTGTTGCACGGTTTGTTTCACGATCAACTTTACGGAATGGTGTTTCTATGAAACCAAACTCGTTGATTTTCGCATAAGTTGCGAGTGAGTTAATTAGCCCAATGTTTGGTCCCTCTGGTGTCTCAATCGGACACATACGCCCGTAATGAGAGTAATGCACGTCACGTACCTCGTATCCAGCACGGTCACGGGTTAATCCCCCAGGTCCTAAGGCTGATAGACGTCGTTTATGTGTTAACTCACCCAGTGGGTTTGATTGGTCCATGAATTGAGATAGCTGAGATGAACCAAAGAATTCTTTGATTGCAGCAACTACAGGACGAATGTTAATTAATTGTTGGGGTGTCATTGAAGATGTATCTTGCAGTGACATACGCTCACGAACAACACGTTCCATACGAGATAATCCGATACGGAATTGGTTCTGTAGTAATTCACCTACTGAACGAATACGACGGTTACCTAAGTGGTCAATGTCGTCTGTCTCACCAATACCATGGTCTAGGAATAAATAATAGTTAATTGAAGCAATGATATCTGCTGGAGTTAAGCTCTTAACTTCTTCAGTCAAATGACCATTACCAATAATATTAATAATTTGCTCTGGATCTTCTGGTGAATAAACACGAACAACTTGTACATCGATTGGTTCTGCAACAACTGCTTCCGGAGCAGGGTGTAACGTCACCATGTTTAAGCCTTTATCTAAATAAGGAACTAATTTTTCAATGTCATCTTGCTCTAGTTTAGTTCCTTCAGTGAACAATACTTCTCCAGTTTCAGGATCCGCTAAAGTCTCAGCTAATGTTAAGCCTAATAAACGGTATCTTAAGTGAAGTTTTTTGTTGATCTTGTAACGTCCAACAGGCGCTAAGTCATAACGACGTGGATCGAAGAAACGAGCTGTTAATAAGTTTCTCGCACTTTCTGCCGTTTTCGGCTCACCTGGACGCAGACGTTCATAAACATCTTTCAATGCTTCTTCTACACGAGAGTCTGCAACGTTTTTATGTACGTCTTTATCAATAGTCGTGTTTAATAATTCTGATTCAGTTAAGATATCATAGATTTCTTCATCTGATCCGAATCCTAAAGCACGAACTAATTCTGTTAGTGGTAATTTACGTGTACGGTCAATACGTACATACGCAACACCTTTAGCATCCGTTTCAAATTCTAACCATGCACCACGGTTTGGAATGACTGTTGATGTAAATGTGTGACGGTTTTTCTTATCTAGGCGATCATGGAAATATACACTCGGCGAACGTACTAATTGAGAAACGATAACACGTTCTGCTCCATTAATAATGAATGTTCCCATTTCTGTCATCATCGGGAAATCCCCAAAGAAAACAACTTGTTCTTTTACTTCATTTGTCTCACGATTCACTAAACGTAATTTTACGTAAATTGGCTGAGAAAAGTTTGCATCATGACTTCTTGCTTCGTCGACGTTATATTTCGCTTCTCTAAATTCATAGTCTACAAAATGTAACTCTAAGTTTTCTGTGTGGTCAACGATTGGTGAGATATCCTCAAACATAATTTTTAACCCATCCTCAAGGAACCACTGATATGAATCAGTTTGGATTTCGATTAAGTTTGGTGATTCTAGTACTTCGTTAATACGTGAATAACTACGACGCTCTGCTTTTTTACCATATTTCACAATATGATGATTACTCAAGCTCTTCACCCCTTATAAATTTTAGAACTAAGTTAGATATTACAGAATTGTTACAAATATTAACATTGCGTTACACTTGCTTTTTTTACTCAATTTTGGGCAAAAAAATAACAAAGGATTGTGAACTTTAGGTTAAAAGCGCCTCAATCTTTTGTTTTATTCTGGCGAAAACACCGACTGGACAATATTTCAGCGGTGATCTCTTCATCTATACCTATTCTTTGCGTTTATCTATATTACTAGAATTTTATTCCTATGTCAATACTTTTTTCTTATTTATCATTAACACGCTTACTTACAAATCGTTTCGAATTTTTTGGTTGAAACAATACAAAGAAGAGTAAGTTAAACTCACTCTTCTTAGCTTATTTGATGTTCGCATGTCTACTATTTTTTAGGTAGCTTTGTTTTAACCGCTCCACCCATGTATCTGCCTTCACTACTCGTGTAGTATCATCTACGTTAAAATGTTTCTTGTTGTCTTTCTTATTGTTATCTCGACTTTCTTTCGCTATTGCCTGTTGCGTTTGTATAGCCGCTCGTCGATGTGCATCATGGACACTATTAAAACTCATAACAGCAAACCTCCTATTATGTTGTCTTTGCATCTTTGACAGGTTGATTGGCACTGTAACGGAACTACTACCTTACCCTTAATATAATTATATCATGATTAAAATGACAGTCCAATATTAGGTTGTATCGTCATATTTTATATTTTTTACACGATTTTCTCACTCGTTAATATCCAGTAACCTTTATCTTGCTTTACTTTCTCAGCATTACCAAAAATATCTTCCATATGTTTATATAAAGATGGTGCTCCTTGTTTCTTCTGGATGACGACCCATAAGGAGCCTCCTGGTTTCAATTGCTTGTAGCTATGGGTAATAAACTGATGAACCGTCTGTTTTCCTGCTCTAATCGGTGGGTTAGTTAGGACATAATCGAAAACCTCTCCGTTCAGATCGACTGATGTCGCATCATCTAGTAACCATTGAATCGTCCCAACTTGATTCAATGAGCTATTTCTCTGGGCAAGGTGATAGGCTCGCTCGTTTAATTCCACAGCGGTAATCGAGGCTTGAGGAAATGCTTTAGCTAAGGTTATAACGATTGGTCCATAACCACTACCTAATTCTAAAATTTTTTGACCTTCAAGGACTTGTTTCTCTTCCATAAACGTCTCTACTAAACGCTGTGATCCATAGTCTACGCGGTCTTTTGAGAACACACCGCTATCGGTAATCAATTTAAGATTGAACCCATTTACTACAGTATCTATTTGCTTTTCTTGATGTTGACTTTGGGGATTATTAGAAAAATATTGTTCATTCATATGCTTCACCTCTTTATATACTTAGCAATATCATATCACTTTATTTTGATTCATGTTAAACTATAGCTAGAAAATAATCTAAAAATTATTGGAGGATATTAAATGGTTAAGTTATTTGTCTCGGATATGGATGGGACGCTACTCAATGAAGAACACGTGGTTTCTGAAAGAAATGCGAAAGCAATTAAGGCACTACAACAAGCAGGCATCGAATTTGTGATCGCTACTGGGCGTGCCTACAATTCTGCAAGACCAATGTTAGATGCTCATAAAATCAACTGTAAAATGATTAACTTAAATGGGGCCGCCGTCTACAACTTAGATGGTGACATCGAAACAAAAATCCCGTTAGAAATTGATACTGTTAAAGAAATGCTGAACTACCTAGAAGAAACTAAAACGGCTTATTCAGTCATGACGGATAAATACTTCTATGTAGGAGATAAAGAAGCTTTCGTTAATCGTGTGAAGGGAATGCTTCGCAAATTAGAAATCGAGAAATATACCAATATCGAAACAGACGATGCTTATTCCAGTGATGCACAGTTCATTCATGAGCTTGCTTACATTAAAGATATGAGTGAGTTTAGTTATACAGATGATACCACTGCTCTAAAATTTATGATTTTCGGTGAACCCTCTGATAGCAATTTGCCTAACTTCCTTAAAACTTTTGAAGGCTATGAAGATTTAGACATTACGTCTTCGGGACCAGATAACTTAGAAGTGACACATTCAAAAGCGCAAAAAGGGTTTGCAGTTGCTGAGTATGCAGCTTCTCGCGGTATTGCTATGGAAGACGTTGCTACCATCGGGGACTCTTTAAACGATCGCTCAATGTTACAAATGGCAGGTCATAGTTACGCCATGGAAAATGCATCACCAGAAGTGAAAGCAATGGCTAAGTTTATTGCTCCTTCACACCGTAAAGACGGTGTTGCTGTTGTCATCGAAGAAATATTAAACCAATTATAAAACTTTGACAAGCAGTATAACACTCGTTATATTGCTTGTTTTTTATTAAAGGAGAGGATTATCGTGCCCGACTCAAAAGACACGATCTATTATCAAAAAGGTCCCCGCTGTGTTTTATTATTACACGGCTTTGTTGGAAGTATTCAAGAAATTGGACGAACGGCTAGAGCGCTTCGCAAGGCAGGCTACAGTGTCTATGCTTTTAACCTAGCGGGACATGGGACAAAATCTGTGGGCGATTTATTCCAGATCCATCCCAATGAATGGACTCACCAAGTTGATGAAGCAATTCAATTCTTGGAAGATGAGCGTTATAAACAAATTGCAATTATGGGACTTTCTCTAGGGGGAATATTGGCTTTGAATGCTGCTCAAAAATACCCAAATCAATTCACCGCAATTGGCGCCTTCAATAGTCCATGTATTAATGGCCTAGACCCAACACCTATTCGAAAATACATCACAAGCTCCATTCGACGCATTCTTTCACATAGAAAATGGTCAGATGAAGATATCCAACAGGAAATTGAAACCTTGACCCCTTTAATGAATCGACAAATCGAGCAAATTGATGAGTTAATTATAGGCGTTCGTGATAACTTACAAAAGATAACGACCCCTACTTATATTGCTAAATCCATTCAAGATGAGCTGATTGATCCTAAGACGCAAGATGATATTGCAAGTAAATTAACTCACGCAACGGTTCACCTTGATAGTTTCCAAGATGGACGCCATGTCATAACAACCAGCCCTGCTTTTCGTGACTTTCAAGAAGCCTTAATTGACTACCTTGATCAACTTGCTTGGGCATAAAAAAACCGGAACAACTTTATCTTCACGCCCATGAACTAATAAAGTTTTATGTTTGATTTTCTTAAATTTTCCGTTTGGGAATGACAAGTTATCCGTAGAACTTTGGCGTGAATGTGGGAACATTGAACTGAATGCTTCATGGAAGCCAGGCTCTTGACTTGCAACATGACGAACAGTAATTAATTCTTCAGTCGCGAACTTTTTGTCATAGGCAATAAATCAATTAACTCAGCCATATGTTCTCTTGTTCCTTTATAACCCCAAATTTCATTCAGTCCGTAAGGCATATCCATTTCAACACCCATGCCACCCATTAGAAAAAGAAAACCTTCTAGCCCGTGATTTCCAAAATCATGGTTACATGTTGGGTAATAAGTTACTAACGCAGGTATATTTGCAAACACAAATGAAATTTACCGCGAAGCTGGTCTAGTACTTAGCAATATTATTCAAAGAACAAATGAAAGTGCACAAATCACTGCGTTCAAGGGAACAGATGTCCTCTACGTCCATAAGATGAACGGTCCATATTACTCAGATATCAATACACAAATTGGAATGAAAAATCCGGTACATGCAACCAGTACTGGTAAAGTGCTTCTCGTTTATTCAGATGAAGAAACAATTGAGAGAGCGATTAACCTTCCACACTCTGCTTTCACAGAGCATACAATTACAAATCCGATTCAATTGAAGAAAGAATTATCAAAAGTTCGTAGCCAAGGGTATAGTTTTAGTGTGGCTGAATTAACTGAAAGTAATTATCCACTGACTCTCCCAGTTTGGAATTATGAGAATGAAGTTGTCTGCGCCCTTTCTATTGTTGATCCTCTAACTCGTATGAATAAAGATAAATTAAAAGACTATATGCGGATCTTACGTCACGGTGCCCAAGAAGCTTCAGAAAGATTAGGCTATGATGGTTAAATAATAAAAAGCGACACAGTAAGGTTCTACAATAAATAGGGTTGATGACAAAAATTAAAATGTCATCAACCCTATCTTTGTGTCTTCTAAAAGACGCAGATATTCGTTATATTAAAAGTACCACCAAATAACATAAGGAGAATATCT
>NZ_JBGQQY010000063.1:0-12001 GCF_045528545.1 Ruoffia sp. FAM 26254 | reverse complement strand
TGCCTCCGGCTTCCTTCAGATTCCACCTCACGGTGGACACCCTTGCCTTTAGCTAACAGTTCCTACTGCCAAGTCTGTAGTGGACTTTCACCACCAAGTTATCGCCCATGCCGGGCGCACATAAAAAAAGTCAGTAGACCAAGCCCACTGACTTTTGAAGCCCTTGTTTTTAATGATTAACGGTTAGACATGATGACTTTAATTTCGTCTTCATTAATACCTACCATCGCTTCGCCTAAATCAGTTGAGATTTCGACTAACTTGGCAGCATCTTTGTCATTGGCTACTGCTTCAACTATGGCTTTGGCACGTTTTTCTGGATTACCTGATTTGAAAATACCTGAACCAACGAAAACTCCTTCAGCACCTAATTGCATCATTAAAGCCGCATCAGCAGGTGTTGCCACCCCGCCAGCCGAAAAGTTCAACACAGGTAATTTACCAGTATCATGGACTCGCTTTAATAAATCATAAGAGACGCCTAATTCCTTAGCTTGGTTAAAGAGCTCATCATCTTGTAACGAAGCCAAATAACGGATTTGTTCATGGATTTTTCTTAAATGCCTAACCGCTTGACTGACATCCCCCGTTCCTGCTTCACCTTTAGTACGAATCATTTTAGCCCCTTCTTGAATACGGCGTAAAGCTTCACCTAAATCTCTAGCTCCACAAACGAAAGGTGTTTCAAATGGTTGTTTATCAATATGATAAACTTGATCAGCTACTGATAAGACTTCTGACTCATCAATATAGTCAATTTGTAAACTTTCTAAGATTTGAGCTTCGACAAAGTGACCAATTCTTACTTTCGCCATGACTGGTATAGAAACTGCTGCTTGAATTTCTTTTATCATTTGAGGGTCACTCATCCGACTAATACCACCAGCAGCTCGAATGTCTGCAGGAACTCTTTCTAAAGCCATGACCGCTACGGCACCAGCTGCTTCAGCAATTTTAGCTTGTCCCACATTTACCACGTCCATGATTACACCACCAGCTAATTGTTTATGTACTTCTTCAATTGATCGTTTCATTTTGATTGCTCCTTTATAAATAGTGTCTCCACTTTAACAGTCTTTTGGATGTTTCTTAAGATGCAAAAATGGATATTTTTATGGGTCCAAATAGTTTTTTTATTGTATAATGGATAACACGAGAGGAGGAAAAGTATGATTACGGTGAACTTTAACGAAGACCAACACCTCTACTTACAAATAGTCGATGAAGTCATCCGGCAAATTGCCCAAGGACATTTAAAAAGTGGTGACCAACTACCCTCACGGCGGGCCTTGGCAGATCATTTAAAAGTCAGCCTTAATACGGTCATTAACGCATATGACCAACTGACAGATGAAGGCTATATAGTGCCGAGGGAAAGATCTGGTTATTATGTGGATTTACTAGAAATTGATATGTTGCCCTCTGAGGAAATTGAGACAAAGTCGACAAAACATGAGCATTCTAAAATAAGTGAAGCCAGCCAATATACTTATGATTTTCACTTTGCCAACCGTGATATGTCTACTTTAAATCCCAAACAATTATTGCAGTATGCACCCGAAGCTCTAGCAAGAAGCGTGGTTAATTGTAATTTAAAAAATGACTTGGGTGCTCTCTCTTTACGCTTGGCTATTGCTAATTATTTACGTAAATACCGGGGAGTGATGACTTCAGCTGATAATATCATCATTACAGGTGGTCATACGGCTAGCTTACAGACTCTATTTGCCTTATTAGAAGATGCGATTTATGCCTTAGAAGATCCTGGCTATTATAAAAATTTAGATCTCTTTACAGACTATCAGCAAAAGACTATTCGAATTCCGATTGATAAATATGGTTTCTCAGTTAAAGATTTGGAGATTACCTCAGCTAACATCGTGATTACTACGCCCAACCATCAGTTTCCCACTGGCATTATCATGGGGATGCGTCGACGTCAGCGCTTATTAAAATGGGCCTATCAGGCAGAAAACCGTTATATTATTGAAAATGACTACTATAATGAGTTCCGCCTTAAGGGCCGTCCTGTTCCTGCTTTGACTAGTCTGGACGACCAGGAGCGAGTCATTTTATTAGGGGCCTTTCGTCAAAGTATGGGGTCAATTTTTAAGATGTCTTATTTAGTTTTACCCGATCAATTAATGAAAAAATTCCATCAAGCTAAATTAAAAACCAGTGATATTTCCAGCTTTGAGCAATATTTAATGACTGATTTTCTCAATTCTGCCCATTTTCCTAAATATATTAATAGCCTTCGGACTAATTACCGTCGTAAGGAAAAAGCGGTTCTAGCAGCGCTTAACCAAACCCAACTACCCCTAACCATTAAGGAAGCAGGGGCTGGACTTTTCTTTATTATTAACATTGAGGGTGAGATTCCACCGACTGACGTGATTCAAACTAGGCTAGCTGAAAATAAGATCCGCTTACAACCGGTCAATCACTACGCTAAATTAAAGAACCAGTTCGACCAAAGTTATATTTTAGGTTATGGTGGGCTAGAGCTTGATGAAATTGATCAAGCTATTCAAGCTTTAGTCACTATTTTTAAATAAAGTAAAAGAAATTCAACGAGATAAACGACGATTACTGATACCGTCATAACTGCTAAAGTCACACAAGAAACATAAAACAAACATACGCCTACATGTTCAAAACTATCAATGTAGGCTGTGATTTCAAGCTTATATAAAAGCTCTATAAGTAATGGTAAGTGTACCTGTACTCACGTGTTGACTACTTTCTTCATAAGTTTGATAATTTTCCTATCCAACCTAACACCCTTGCACTTATTGACTAGTTCCCACGGTAATGGTTTCAACTTGACGACGATCTTGCACATCAAAGCGACTGAAATAAGCATTTAAAGACCCTTTTCGATGGTCTTCCACGACATCCACTAATTGATGAGAGAGGGCATCGCAACAGATGAAGCTCATGGCACCTTTGGCAGAAGCGTCACTCTTAAATTCATCAAAACAGAGATTTTGAGGTAAGCCCCATCGAGGGACGCTGAGACAGGGTTAAGGCGGCTTGATTGAAGACGCATCGCACGGTCTGGACGGAAACGGAAAAATCTTGGGCGATATCTTTCGCACTCATTACACGGTCCGCTGGATTCATGATAAGATGTTTGACTTGATTGGCGATAAAACAATGTTTATCAATCAGTGAAGTCGCTGCTGAAAAGGTTCGTTGACAATGGCAACATAAAAACGTTATTTATTAAGGATTAAATAGGCAGTTAGTCCGGATACCGGAGCTAAAGTAATCCGTGAGGAACAGGTTCCATTGATAACAATCCAATCACCCTGATTGATACATCCACAATGCTCACAAGCCTCAGGGACATGGGTTAATAAACCATGATAGAATAGGCTCTGACGACCTTTGAATTCCGTGACTTCAACAAGATTTGGATCAATATGAATACTAAGGTCTTTTATTTGCAAGGTTTTTAAGATAAAAATGATTCATGCGTAGATGCTCCTTTGTTAGGTTGTGGTGACTTTAATATAGTGAACATTTACGTTTTTGTGAATAGAAAGATGCGGTTGATGTTCGTTCATCAACCGCATTTATTATAGAGCCTATATTTTTAACTCTAACTTTGGGGTTCACATCATTTAAGGGGGTTCATTTGGTTTAATTTTTACCTGTTATCTATTAAATAAACAGGTAACAAAAACTAGCTATCTTTTTTATTTTTGTTCTCTAAATATTTACTAACGATGAAAGATGATGATGTCATGGCTATGACAACCCACCATTTAAATTCTTTATTAGCTAGCAGTGTTAATACATACACCATCGTTAAAGTTAATAAGTTATAACCTACTAATTTTATTAAGTCTTTGCTCATTAAAAATTAATCCTTCCATTGTTAGGAACAGCATCGTTTTCGTCCCATAATTGAGCTAAATAGGTACCTGGTGATAGTAAATTCATTGCAAATTCTAATACAACATCATTCACAACCCAGCTTCCTAAATATTTTGCAATTGCTGAACGTATGGCACTTTTTGCTGCGTGTTTGCCTTTTACTTTTATTAAATTGGCTAGGGTAGCTGTACTTCCTCCTAGAGCTAATGCAATAGCAGTATCTAGGGCCGCTCCCATTTGATCTACAGTTATACCTTGCCATGATGATCTAGTTTGAGCCTGAGACGATGTATATTCTGTTTGTAACGAGTAATCACCTTGAAGTTGTTTGTATATTACTTCTATAATCCACTCTTTAGAAACACTAGGTGTAATGCTTGAATTTCATTAGCAAGGGAGTTGATTTCTACCTCTGTTAATGAAAGAGATGTAGGCTCTACAATTTCAACTTCAGTGTATTCTTGTGTTTGTTGTTCATTTTCAGTAGCGTAAACAGTTGTAATATTAGGAAATATAGAAGCACTTAGAAGCATTATAGCGAAAGATAACGAAACGATTCTAAGTTTTTGATTCATAATTTCTCCCTTTTTTTAATGTTTATTTGTTTACTGTACAATGTGTTTGAATAATATAATCGATTTAGCCCCAACTTTTCTATTTAAAAAACGTTTCCCCGCTACAATTGTATCTTAAAAGAATTTATCTTGTTGTCAAATGTCATTAAGATCGCTTTATAGTTAATAAGTTATTAGGTTGTAAACAAAGTGTGAAATTATTTTGTGTAACCCTTTTATCGAATCTACTCTACTAATATCGGTAGATATAACAGCATCATAGCAATCTATAGTTTGAAATAAAGCAGTCTTTTCATCTAAACCAATTGCCTTTGGCCCTCCCCCTCTACAAATTAAGAAAGCAATTTCTTCAAGACTGGTTTCATCAATAGCTGAAATATTTTTTCCTTCTAGTAGATCTTTAAGTGAAAATCTCTCCAGTCGAAACCTTTGACTCATATAAGCTCGTTGGTTGCATTAACAGCCTAGATATTCTTTCCGTCCCTGTGTGCATAGATTCATCAAATTCATTAGGCACCGCTGAACCTGTAAATATAAATTGATCAAATTCATCCCGATTATCCACTTCATAACGGCTTTTTTGTCATTAAATTGTATCAAGTTGCCAGTTATCATTTTTCCACCTTATCACACCAATCGACCTGTTTCCCCAGACGTACCCCTATTTTTCTCTGGAAAATCAACTTCCAGGTCAAAATGTCCACTTCCCTAGCAAAAAACGAGGCCCCTAAACATCCATCAAACATCCAGAAACCCGTCCATATACGATTTATCCTTTCATTTTTTCAATCAATACTACACACTCAACATGTGTTAAGAGGAAGTCATAGCTGTCAAAGGTCAATTTCCATTTTCCTTTTTTACTTAATTCTCTTTGAGGGAACATATCCATTGTGGACTTGCGTATGTGGGAAGATATCCAAGATCGAACCTTGTATGCAGGAACATATCCAGATAGGATTGTACTTATGAGAATAGTTTGCCAAGTAACTGAACTTAGTTTCATAGTGCTATCTTTTTCCATTTTCTTATCTTGGTTCTAAAAGTCCCAAAAGGAGCAACAGTATTAACGTGAATAAATTTATATACTTCCCATACTGCTGTTTTTGTAGCTTCATCAGCCCACTTTCTCATATGAGGTAAAAATAATTCTTCATCACTTAGTACATCAATCATTTTATTGATTGAAATAACATTTCTGTTTAGCCTATCCTTTAACTCCTCTAAGGATAAATTTGCATAGGTATCCGAAAACCACTGATATAATTCACCAAGCTGATTCCACCTAAACATATCTGATGGTGTCTTTACTGTTAAGCCATTTTTCTCATCGGCTTCCCATTGCAGGAGCAATGTTGTCCAGCCAACTTGATAAGCAAGGTTTTCAGATGGTGTTCTGTCAACTTCGTCAACGCTTTTGTCTTTCAGTGATTCTGGGATATTATTAAATTCAGAAATATACTTTTCAAAACTTTTATTTATCTCAAATTTTAGCTCTTCTTTATCTTTATATGTTCTCATAATACCTCCTGTTATTAATACAAGGTCTAATTGATAATAATCTTTCTAGAAAAATAGAATAATTACGATGGTAAACCTCTTGAACCTCTATGGCTCAAATTTGTAACATAAATGAAATCGGGGAATTAATCCACTGATGGCTTTCGTATTCAACTTAACATCCCCTTACTCTTATTAATCTGTTTCCACAGTCAAACTCACTTTAAAATAATAAAAAGGAGTAACTTAATCTAAAAATCAAGTTTACTCCTCATAATATTAGCATACCAATTTGCTGTTTTCATTAACAACCTTATTGTATCAAACTTTTAGTCAATTGCTTTTTCAATCAATACTACACACTCCACATGAGGTGTATGCGGAAACTGGTCAATCGGTTGAACCGTCTTCAATTCATAACCAAAGTCTCTTAACCAAACTAAGTCTTCAGCTAAGCTTTTTGGATTACATGAGACATAGACAACTTTATCCGTTCCAAGTCTTCCAATGCTTCGCATCACTTTCCCGCCGGCACCACTTCTTGGTGGATCTAACAGTAATAAGTCTGGTTGGCCCCAAATTTCCGGGAGTTCTTTCATTCCGCGTCGAGCGTCACTCGCCATGAAGAAAGTATTGTCTAAGCCATTATCTTTCGCATTACGCTTCGCTGACTCAATTGAAGTTTCAACAATTTCAATTCCAGCTAATTCTTTACTGCGTTTCGCAAAAGGTAAACTGAATGTTCCTACCCCACAGAATAGGTCAAGGACGCGCATATCATCATTCACATCAGCCATCTCAAGGGCATAGTCCACCATTTTCTCAGCTTGAACTGGGTTCGGTTGGAAGAATGTATCATGCCAGATCCGGTAGCGGTAACCACCTAATTCGTCATAGATATAATCGCGCCCATATAAAGTAAAGGACTCTTCTGATTGAATACGCCCTGAGATATTTGTATATTCGATCCAGACTAGGCTGGCTAAGCTTGGGAAAGCTTCGCTTAAGTGGTCTGTTAAGTCTTTTACAGCTTCTGGATGTGCTTCGGGTTTTTCTGTCGCATAGACAACGACCATTAATTCACCCGTTTCAAAAGAAGTTCGCATCATTAGGTTACGTAAAAGTCCTGTATGTTTATCTTTATCATAGCCTTTGAAATCATAATCTTTCTGCCATTGGCTCACAATGTGCTTTACTTCAATCATCACCTTTGGAGCAATAACTGAATCATTTAAATCAATGACTTTACGGTAATTTCCTTGTTGGTGCATACCTAGTTCTCCGGTTTGTCCGAAAGATAATTCCATCTTATTACGGTAACGGTCTGGCTCATCCATACCAATAATTGGTTGAATTAACGCTGTATCAAAGCCAGCCTGCTCTAAAGATTCTTTGACAATATTCACCTTAAACTCCAATTGATCAGGGTATTTCATATATTGCAGTGGCGCTGCACCTGACACATCAAAGTGAGTTGGCATATCTAAGTTACGTGTTGGACCTGGTTTCAATAACTTATCATAGGGAACAACTGCCTTGTAACGACCTTTCGCATTATCAACAGTTACTCGTACCACATCACCTGGAACCACATTCGACGTAATAATTTTTAACGTTCTACCGTTTGAGCCTCTATCTGGTGCATGGGTATAGTGAACGAATCCGCGCCCTTTTGAATCTACATAATCGATTTCTACATCCAACACTTCTGTTGGGTAATCGCCTTTTCTCATTGAATCACCTCAATATTATTATTTATACAAAATTCTGTGCATTATTACAATATTCCCTAGTTTATCATATGTAGCCGTTGTGTCTATCTTTTAAGTAAATTTAAGTGCATATTTTTTAGTAGTTTATCCATTCAAAAAGCATCCCGTTAAGGATGCCTCATTTAAAATTATTCACTTGGTAATTGGTTCACCAAACCATGAACTTCACTTAAAGATTCTACAAATAGAATTCCGTTACCTTCTTTGTCTAAGTCCATATTTTGGAAAATAATTTGACTCACTTCTTTATATTTATCTTTCTCAACAATAAACCAAATGACTTCTCCAGCATCCCCACTTGGAACGACTGCATAGATTAAATACCACATATTATCCCCTCCTAAAAGCGATACAGATAAACGATGTCACGGGTAAAAGCAATCTCATTAAATTCAGGCGTTTAGATTAAGCAAAAGATACCTATAAATGCGTAGATAGTGGCAAAGTTATATCGTAAATTAAAGTCTTTAATAATTCAGTATACCCCGAAAGTCAACATAGCTCCTACTCCTAGGGACAGTACCATAACAAAGTTTTGTTCAGCAATACTTGAAATGAATCCCAAACCAAATATACCAATCATCGTAATCACTTGTATCGGATGTTCAATTACGTAGTGACTGAATAAATCACCCATCTTCTCAACAATCATATCGACACCGACTAAGAACAGCGGTAAACCAATCAGTAAAAAGCGACACCAATGACAAATCATAGTATCGTTAACCAGGCTACCGGTTGCAATTTAAGCTGAATTAACATTACGACACCAACCATTGGTAGTAAGGAAGTTAACGTTTCTTTAAAGTTATCTATTAATCGACCCAGTATAAACTCTTTCTTTTTAAATGATGGCATATAAAAAAGAAGCCTGTTCACACAGACTTCTTTCAAATATAAATTATGCTTTTGTAAATAAGGCAACGGCTTCAACATGAGTCGTTTGTCCAAATAAATCAACCGGTTGGACAAATTGTAAGTCATAACCAGCATCTGCAAATAATCGTGCATCTCTCGCTTGAGTTGCTGGATTACAGCTAACATAAACAATCTTTTCAGGTTGTTGTTCAATCACTGCATCCACAAAGACTTGATCTAAACCTTTACGTGGTGGGTCCACAACGATAACATCAAAATTAATGCCTGCTTCGTTCCATTTTGGTAACCATTCTTCCGCACTTCCGACTTCGAAGGCTGCATTTTTAATGCCGTTTAACTTCGCATTTTGCTTAGCCATTTCAACGGCTTCATCCACAATATCCATCCCATACACTTGTTTCGCATGTTGAGCGAGTGATAAACCGATTGTTCCGATTCCAGAATACGCATCCAGAACAGTCTCATTCCCTTGTAAGTCCGCTGCATCAATCGCAGTTTTGTATAGAACTTCTGCTTGGGGTGTATTCACTTGGTAGAAAGATTTAGATGAGATTCTAAAAGTTAAACCTAACATCGAATCTTCAATATAAGGTTGGCCCCATAATACTAAACTTTGACGACCTAGAATGACATTCGTACGTTTCGTTTGCACGTTTTGTACAATACTTGCGATATTTGGTACTTCTTCCGCAATCGCATCGACGATGATTTCTTCGTTAGGCATCTTACGTTTATTCGTTACAAGTGTCACCATCACTTGACCGCTATAATGTCCACGTCTTACAACTACATGACGGATAATTCCTGTATGATTCTTTTCATTATAAGCAGGCACATGGAATCGTCTTAAGATATCTCTCACAATTAAGATGGCTTCATCAATTTCTTTATGTTGAATAAAGAAGTTTTCAACTGGCACTAAATCATGTGAGTTTCTTCTAAAGAAGCCTGTTTCTAGTTGGCCATTGATTTCTCTTACTGGAATTTGTGCTTTGTTACGGTATTCCCATGGATTTTCCATACCTAGTACGGGACGGATCTCTGCATCTTCAAAGTGGCCAATACGTTCGTAAGCTGATTTAACTTGTTGTTCTTTGTATGCTAATTGAGCGTCGTAGCTCATATGTTGCAGTGTCATTGTCCCGATTTGACGTCCGATAGCATCAGTCATCTCCACGCGCTCTGGACTCTCTTCAATAATTTCAAGTAAGCGTCCAAACCCGTAAGTCTTACCGACTTTCATCGCTTTGAATTTAACAACTTCGCCTGTAATCGCCCCTTCGATAAAGAATGGATAATGATCAAGTTTTACAACGCCTTGCCCTTGTGATGTTATGTCTTCGACCGTTCCGGTGAACGTGTCATTTTTCTTAAATGGTACTTTGTTTGCCATTTTTTATTTCCTCCAATTTCAATGTCTTACCCATTTTATCAAAACCTAGCCATTATTCCTAATTAGTATTAAATGAGGAAGAATTCAAGTCATTAAATTATTTTATTCGAAATGTTAAAAAATACGTGCATGTAATCACAAGACGTGCTACTATATACTCAAAGAAACAAGGGGGATTTAAAATGAAAAAGAAATCATTACTACCATTAGTGTTATTAACAGCAAGTTCGCTTGCATTAGCTATTAGTTCACCGGTGAACAATGCAACACCTTTTGCTGAGATAGTTGCCGTTCAAGCTCAAGAAACAACAACTTTAAAAGTGGCTTACTTAGCTCCTCACGGTGACAAATCATTTGCTTCTGTTGTTGTGGCAATGCAAGGTGATGTCGTTGTTGACGCACAAATCGATGAATTCCAATTTGTTGAAGGTGATCAATGGACTGGTGTTCCAAACGCAGATGCTACATTTGGTGAAGGTTTCGCTGACGGTGTAACTTTAATCAGTAAACGTGCGGACAGTGAAGGCTACTCTGCTATGATGGCTGATAAGGCTGATTCAACTGTTACTTATGAAGATAACTTAAACGCTATCGAAGACTTTGCTAAAGGCAAAACTGTTGCTGAAATCGAAGAAGGCATTACTGCTTTAAATGATTTAGGTGAAGATGGAAATGTTTCTGACGTAGTATCAGGTGCAACTTTAGCTGACTCAGCTGGTTACTTACAAGCCATCATTGACGCTGCTAACGAAGGTACTGAATTCACTGGTGCTGAAGCAGATGCTGCTAATTTAGAATTAAAACAAGCCGTAGCTGCACCACATGGTGACCAATCATTCGCAATCGTTACTACAGCAGTAGATGGTGATAAAGTTGTTGCTGCTGCTTTAGACGAGTTCCAATTTGTTGAAGGTGATCAATGGTCAGGTGTTCCAAACGCGGACGCTCCATTTGGTGAAGGTATCGCTGAAGGAGTGACTTTAGTTTCTAAATTAGAAAACTCTGAAGCATACTCTCAATTAATGACTGACATTGCTGGATCAACTGTTCCATACGCAGAAAACTTACAAGCAATTACTCAATTCGCTGCTGGTAAAACTACGGCTGAATTAGAAGAAGCGGTTGCTGAGTTACAAGACTTAGGCGAAGAAGGAAACGTTGCTGATGTTGTATCAGGTTCAACTTTAGCTGATACTTCAGGTTACTTACAAGCGATTGTAGACGTAGCTAACCAATAATTATTAGCCATAAGATTAACTTCCTAATTAGACAAGCCCAGGTGGGCTTGTTTTTTTTGTTGAGGTTTCTGATTTTTTGGAGGAATTATGTAGAAAGCGATACTTTGAGTTCCCATAGTGTCGCTTTAAACGGTAAAGTGTCGAAATTATCATTTTCCTGAATAATTCATACTTTTAAATATTGAGTTATTCTAGTCGTTATTTTTCAATTTTGGATCACTTTATCGAAATTAAAATATTTTAATCGATTTTCTAAGCTAAAGAAAAACTTTTTAGTCTCATCTCACGAATTTTGGGCGCACTTCTCCCTAGGCCATTTAAAAGGTTTTAAAAAACAGGTTCTTTAAATGTACTGCCGAATCCTTTGGATTTGCCTGAATACTGCATAAAACTCTCGCTGATAAACATGGGAACTCGATAGTTTTAAATAGATTCGTCTTGCTGTAGTGACGAGCTTTCCAGCCACTTTAAATAGACGAAGACGTATCGTATTCACTTGGAGTCCTTTTGATTTTGGTTCAAAACATATGGTACGTAAGAAATTAACCACATTGTATGCCAACAGACTAATCATCATGCGTGCCTCGTTTTCAAGGAATTCTGGGCTATCTGTTTTATCGAAAAAGAAGCTATTTTTGGCTTCTTTAATATAGTTTTCCATGGTACCGCGTTTATTGTAGGTTTCAAATACTCTTTTAGCCGAGATGTTCTCTGAGAAATTCGTGACAATAAAGGAATGGTTAAAAAGGAGTTCACCTA
>NZ_JBGQQY010000062.1:0-12014 GCF_045528545.1 Ruoffia sp. FAM 26254 | reverse complement strand
GTTCATCCGTGGTAAGATGGGTGTAGGTCATTTGTGGTCACTCCTTTGTATTCTTTGGTCGGAATTACAAGTTGAGTGTACCACAAATGGCTGTTTTAGTTGTCTAGCTTAATTTTACAATCGGCGGGTAATAAAAAAATCCGTCCCTTTGTTATAAAAACAAAGGGACGGATTATCCGTGTTACCACCCTAATTTACAATCGTTTTACAACGATTGCCTCAACAATGCCAGATAAACTAACTCTATCTGAGATTCGGCAATATAACGGTTGCACCCGTCTAGATAGCGTTAACCATGCTAGCCACTTAGAGCTCATCTTCCTTACCTTTAACTAGACCCTTTCTCACCAACCGGGCTCTCTTTACATGTCTTCAGTAAGTACTCTTCTCTTCGATGTGTTTCTTTAAATATTGATTAATATTTGATTATAATTTAACTCTTAAATAAGAAGAAGTCAAGTGAAATCTTTCCGTTATCTCATATTTTTTATAAAAGTTTTGTAAAACACATCTTTTCACTTCATCAGTGAATTCATTGATGCCATGAGAACCTCTACAGATTTTTTGAAAACTTTTTATAAAAGAGCTTACGATTCGACTACCTATTGATTCTGTAACTCAATTCGTTCGTACAGAATCTAATGCGGTAGTTCGTCCTTTGCATGGCACATGAATTCTCTGATGTCGCTTCAACGTGCTGAATAGTAATCTAGAGAAATATATTATTTAAAATTATTATCACAGAGTGAGTTTATGAAAGTGAAAAGAGTGTGAGATACCGTAGTAACAAGACGACTGGACGCACTAGAAACCGTAGGAGCAGAGCCACGTAAGGATTCAGTAGTACAGCGAGGTGGAAGATATATCCCTTAACGAAAGTCGATGGGATTAGCTGAAGACGTTCCACTACGGTCACCGAACCCTTCTCACTGGAATATATGAAATAACTCCAAAACAAAAAGGACCCGACAGCGTCGGATCCTTGTATTAAAAATATGTTTAATTCATTTGAGTTTTCACTTGTTTAATGTGATCTAACGCTTTTTCTTTACCTAAAACTTCAATCACGCTTGGTAAGTCTGGACCATGCATTTGTCCGCTGACAGCGATACGAATAGGCATGAATAACTTGCGACCTTTAACGCCAGTTTCTTTTTGAATCTCTTTCATTAACGGTTTAATGTTTTCTGAAATAAATTCAGCTTCTGGTAAAGCTTCTAATTTCTCAGCCATTGCGTCGATAACAACAGAAGCTGTCTCTTGGCTTAGCTCTTCTTTTGAAGCTTCATCAATATGTAAATCATCATTGAAGAATAAACTTGATAAATCAACGATTTGTGCACCGTATGACATTTCGTCGTGATATAAGCTTACTAATTTACGCGCCCATTCAATTTCTTTCTTATCAGGTTCACCGTCAATCAAACCAGCCTCTTGTAAATGAGGTAATGATAAATCAACAATCTCATCTAAGCTTGCAGCTTTAACGTAAGTATTGTTAATCCAATCTAATTTCTTCGCGTCAAACGCGGCTGGAGAGGTTGATAAACGATCAACATCAAAGATTTTGATAAATTCTTCTTTAGAGAAGATTTCATCTTCACCTTTTGGTGACCAACCTAATAACGTAATAAAGTTAAACATTGCTTCTGGTAAGTAACCTAAACGACGGTACTGTTCGATGAATTGTAAAATTCCACCGTCACGTTTACTTAATTTTTTGTTCGTTTCACTGTTAACAATTAATGTCATGTGACCGAACTTTGGATATTCCCAACCAAACGCATCATAAATCATCATTTGTTTTGGAGTATTTGCAATATGGTCGTCACCACGTAAAACGTGAGAAATTTCCATAAAGTGGTCATCCACAGCAACAGCAAAGTTATAAGTAGGCATACCATCTTTCTTTTGAATAACCCAGTCACCTGAGATATTTTTTGATTCAAAGCTTACTTTCCCTTTAACCATATCTTCAAATTCATAGACTTCGTCTGCAGGAACACGGAAGCGAATCGCTGGAACACGTCCTTGCGCTTCATATGCGTCGCGCTCCTCTTGAGTTAAATTAGAGTGTTGTCCGCCATAGTGTGGCATTTCTCCGCGTGCACGTTGTGCTTCACGCTCAGCTTCTAACTCTTCTTCAGTCATATAACATTTATATGCTTTATCTTCTTCGATTAATTGATCGATTAATGGTTGGTAAATGCTTAGTCGTTCAGATTGACGGTATGGACCATATTCACCCGGGTTTAATGGGGATTCATCCCAATCAATACCTAACCAGCTTAAGTTATCTAACTGGCTTGCTTCACCATAATCTAAGTTACGGCGAGTATCTGTATCTTCCGTTCTAATTATAAAGTCTCCCCCGTTATGGCGAGCAAATAAATAATTGAATAACGCTGTACGCGCATTCCCAATATGTAATTCTCCTGTTGGACTTGGTGCATATCTTACACGAATTTTAGAACTCATTCGATTCAAACTCCTTTTATCTTTAATTTAATTTTATTTACTTTCAATTCTACCACTTGAATGTGTAGGTTTTGCAAAAATCATACGCCCTGCTGCTGTTTGAATGGTACTTGTGACTACAACAGAAATACGTTCATTCATAAAGTGCTGTCCTTCTTCGACAACAATCATTGTACCATCTTCTAAGTAGGCTACCCCTTGTTTACGTTCAGTACCCGCTTTAATCACTAATACTTCCAGTTCCTCGCCAGGGATTAATACAGGTTTAACTGCATTCGCTAATTCATTGATATTAAATATTGGAATTGCTTGGAATTCAGCCACTTTATTTAAGTTGAAATCATTCGTCACAATCGCTGCATCAATTAATTTAGCTAAGCGAACAAGTTTACTATCGACTTCATCAATATCTTCGAAGTCACCCTCATAAAATTCAATCGGTACTACTTCATTTTTCTGCAATTCATTCAATATGTCAAGTCCGCGACGTCCTTTGGCACGTTTTAATGAATCAGCAGAGTCGGCAATATATTGTAACTCTTGAAGAACAAAGTTTGGTATCACTAACACACCTTCTAAGAAGTTTGTGTGAACGATATCCGCAATCCGCCCATCAATAATAACACTCGTATCGAGTAATTTATACTTTCTAAACGTCTCATCTGCCTTACGTTCTAACACTTGATTGTCTGAACTTTCCTCTTTTTCGCCTACTGGCTTGCTAAACTGTCCAATGAAATTCTGCCACTCTTCTTTACGACTAGTTGCTGTATTATAACCTACTAAGGCAAGTGTCACTGATAATACGACAGGTAAAACTTCTGAAACAAAAGGAATATTTAATGATGCAAAAGGCAAAGCAATTAAATACCCTAAGATTAAACCGATTAAAATCCCAATTAATCCTAAGACTAGATTTGAAATTGATAATTGATTAATTTTTTCCATAAGTCGTTTCACTGATTTCTCTATTAATGGGGCTGTCAATGTACCCAATAGAATGAATAATAGGCCAAAAATAATAGCATTAATATAAGGATTACTTAAGTAACTTAAACGAATATTTAAATTTGCCCACAAATGCGGACCAACAGATACCCCAAAACTTAATCCAATAATAATGGATAAAAATATAATAATTCTCTTATACATTATGTCACCTCCTAAACATATTTTGACTCTTAATAATCTTACTTTCACGTAGCTAGCGTGGAAATACTTTTCTTACAGCTTCTTGAATGGTTTTGACAGGAACAATTTCAATGTCAAAAACATCTTTTAAATCTTGGTAATTATTCTTTGGAATAAAGACCCGTTTAAAACCTAATTTAGCCGTCTCTTTTAGACGTTCTTCGATTTGACTCACGCGGCGGATTTCTCCAGTCAAGCCAATCTCACCAATATAACAATCATCCACTTGTGTGGGCTTATTCCAATAGCTTGAAGCGATACTCATCGCAATCGCTAAATCAATCGCGGGCTCGTCTAATTTTATACCACCTGTAATCTTAAAGAAGGCGTCTTGGTTTTGAACTAAGAGACTACAATGCTTCTCCATCACTGCAAGTAACAGTGATATACGTTGATAATCAATCCCACTCGCTGTTCGCTTAGCAGTCCCATAGACAGTCGGTGTCATGAGCGATTGAACTTCAGCTAAGATGGTCCGCGTCCCCTCTAAGGCCGCAACTACCGTTGATCCTGTTGCTCCAGGAATTCGTTCTTCCAAGAAGAGTTGTGACGGATTACCGACTTCTTTCAATCCAACGTCTAACATTTCAAACACACCGAGTTCATTTGTTGATCCGAAACGGTTTTTTACTGCTCTAAGGACTCTAAAGCGGTTATGCTTCTCACCTTCAAAGTATAAGACCGTATCTACCATATGTTCTAACATACGAGGTCCAGCAATATTGCCTTCTTTAGTTACATGACCGACAATAAAAATTGCGATTCGGTTTGACTTAGCAATACGCATTAGAATTGCGGTCGCTTCACGGACTTGTGACACAGAGCCAGCAACTCCTGTATGATCAGGTATCGACATTGTCTGAATAGAGTCAATCACGACCATGTCTGGTTCTAAACGTTGGATTTCACGGGCAATTAAAGCTAAATTCGTATCAGCTAACAAGTAGAAATTATCGTTATTTAATTCTAAACGTTCTGCACGTATCTTAATTTGAGAAAAACTTTCCTCACCTGTAACATACAAAATCTTTTGCTTTTGAGCGAGTTGCATCGCAACTTGTAAAAGAAGTGTTGATTTACCAATTCCTGGATCTCCACCAATTAATACGAGTGAACCCTCAACAACCCCGCCACCGAGGACTCGGTCAAACTCTTGAAAGTCAGTACTCATTCGATCTTCTTGAGTATATTCAATTTCGTCTAATTTTAAAGCGCTACCTTCTTGGCGTTGCTTCGATGTTTGGACATTTATTTGGTCTTTACCCTCTGCAGCAACAATATCAGCTGGTTTTTCTTCCATCTGATTCCATGCACCACAACTTGGACACTTACCTAGCCATTTAGGAGATTCATAACCACAAGCTAAACATTCATACATTAATTTCTTTTTAGCCACGATGATCCTCCTTTTATTTATTCAGTGTCTGAAGAACCAAACCCACCTGTACGTTGAGTTAAGCCACCTTCATCGCCATCTGTTTTTAAAAACTTCGTAAAGATTCCTTGAGCAATACGATCACCTTTTTTAATCGTGAAATCTAATAAACCATAGTTAATGAGTTGAACATAAATATGTCCTTCGTTCTTCTCATTATTATAATAGTCTTGATCAATGATTCCGATACTATTCGGCAAGCTTAAAAAGCGTTTAAGAGGATTGCTTGAACGGTTCACAATTTGTAAGTACTCATCCTCTTGCATATACGATTTAAGTCCTGTCGGCACTAGTGTTGATTTCAAAAGAGTTGAATTTTCCTCAGTCTCAGTTGGCTTCGTTGGTGCAATGTTAAAGATTTTTCTGAATTCGTCAGCAAAATAACCGAGTAATTGCTTCACCATACTTGGAATCACAATTGTCTCGGCTGATTCGATATCATATCCTGCCGCATGCGTGGTTGAGCGTTGTGGGATTTGAATATCTTTATCATAATACGCTTTGACTACTTCAAAGCCACGTAATTTTTCTTCTGTCATGGTCATCCTCTTTCTATCAGTTTCTTATATTCTATTCTAACAAATTTCAGCCCTTAAATGGAGACTAAGCATTTCTTTTTCTATGATTAATTTATGAATGTCTCTCTATAAAGTATTATAATATGTTAAACCATTTATGAACTTCATTATATCTGGATTAGAGTGAAGTTTACTCATTCAAATAAAAACCAAAAACCCGCTTGTATGTTAGATGTAGCTGGTACAAATTATACGCTAATCTGTCTAACAAACATACAGGGTTTTGGTTTTTATATTGTCTTTTAAATTGGTAAATTTTATTTATTTAAATGTTCTTCAATATCTCGCGGTGCCCAAACTGAAATGGAGCCACCATTTACTGGGAACGTTCCCCAGCCGTCTTCTTCAATGGTTACTTCACCATCATGATGGCCTAAGTAATCCACAAACACTTCACCTGGCTTGGCAGTCGACACTTGCATACGTTTCTCTCCACCGCTATTATTACTAATAACTGTAGCTAAACCATCTGGGAAAGTTTCATTCCCTTGACGAGTCCAGCCGACAACATGCGCATCATCAAAGTAATCATATTGATCACCGTACGCAAACGTTCGGCGAATAAATAATAACTTATCAATGATTTCTTGAAAACTTGTTTGACCAAACTCACCTTCGACACCGTAATAATCTCCATAGAAGACCGTAGGTAAGCCAGATTCACTTAGGAGTATAATACCATAAGCAAGCGGTTTAAACCAATCTTCTACAAAGCTTTCTAATGACTGCCCATGTTGCGTATCATGATTCTCAACAAAGGTTACTGCATACCACGGATTTTCTTTCATCAGCGTTCCATCAAAGATTTGGCTTAAATCATAGGCCTCCCCTTGTTTACTTGCATCAAAGAAGTTCATATGAAGTTTAACATCTACTAAATCAAAGCCATATTCAATATCTTCTAAATAGCCTACTTTTGAGTCATAGTCGGCTACCCAATACTCACCAAATACATAGAAGTTTTCTGCCCCCATTGCATCCGTTAAAATAGATACTAAATCTGCCACAACTTTTCTGTCGATATGCTTAATCGCATCCAATCTGAACCCAGATATACCAGTGGTTTCAATGAACCAACTCGCCCAATCTTTAACATTTTGAATGACTTCAGGGTGATCAAAATCAATGTCAGAAAACATTAAAAAGTCGAAATTCCCTTTTTCGCCATCAACATTTTCATTGTCGGCCCAACCTTTATTCTCACCTTGGATTTGGAAGATTCCTGTCTCGTCATTACGCGCATCATAATCGAGCCCTGAGAAATGATACCAATGCCATTCAAAATCATTGTATTTTTTATTACATCCTGGGAAATTAAAATGCGTGTAGCCTTCAATTTCATAAGGTTCAGAAATCGGTTGTTGGCGATTTTCTGGATCCATTTTCATTACAGTAAAGGTCTCTTTTTTATCTCCATTTGCCTTATGGTTCAAGACGATATCTGCAATTGGCTTAATGCCGTTCTCTTTCAACGCATTAATAGCATCTAAATATTCATCTTTTGTTCCGTATTTAGTTCTAACACTTCCGTTTTGGTCAAATTCACCTAAATCAAAAATATCATAGACACCATAACCTGGATCATTTGTCCCTGTTGCTTTAAAGGCTGGTGGCATCCAAACCGACGTAATCCCAATTGAAGCTAAGTGTTTTGCGTCATCTTTTAAACGTTGCCAATGTTTTCCGTCATCTGGCAAGTACCATTCGAAATACTGCATTAATACACTGTTTAAATTATTCATTGTATACCTCGCTTCTTTTAAGTTGATATTGAAATTATATTTATTTTACCATAATATTCCAAAAGCAAACATTAATAGGCATTATTGAAAGTAATTTACCTTTCTTTGGTATAATCAATTAAAGGAGCAGTGATGTATGATGATTACAGAAAATGATAAAAAATATTTAAATCGTTGTGTTGAATTAGCGCAATTAGCCTTAGAAAAAGGCGATGAACCGTTCGGTTCGGTCCTTATTTCTGAAGATGGGGAAACTTTATTTGAAGATTATAATCATGTCTCGGGCGGCGACCATACACAACATCCCGAATTTGCGATTGCGCGCTGGGCTGCGCAAAATATGAAACCAGAAGAAAGAGCAAAAGCAACTGTCTATACTTCGGGTGAGCATTGTCCAATGTGTTCAGCTGCCCATGCTTGGGTTGGTTTGGACCGGATTGTCTATGCAAGTTCTTCGAAGCAACTAGCAACCTGGCTAGAAGAACTTAATGTGGACCCATCGCCTGTTTATAACCTACCGATTGAAGAAGTCATCCGCGACGCAAATGTTGATGGCCCTGATCCAGACTTAGCTGAAGCTGTTCGTCAATTGCATATTCAACTTCATTCCCAATAACCTATTCACGAAACCCTTTTCATTGAGTTTGAAACTTAATTCCGTTATCGTGTTGATAAGAGGAGTGATAGTTATGAATTACAAACGCTTTGATCAAACCATCGTTTTACGTTTAGACCGCGGAGAAAAGGTAAAAGAATCCATTCAAGCGGTTTGTGAAAAAGAAAATGTAACGCTCGCAACAGTGAATGGTATCGGAGGCTTAGATAGTGCTTCGATTGGCATTTATAATTTTGACACTTCGGATTATAAGATTAATGAATTTAATGAGTTTTTAGAGTTAACTTCCTTGTTAGGTAACGTCACTCAAATGGATGGCGAATATTATGGGCATTTCCATGCAATTGTGGGTAATAGTAAAGGCGATGCTTTTGCTGGAGATTTAGATGAAGCCGTTATTGGCGCTGCAGGCGAAATCTTTATCCATATTATTAACGGCACCGTTGAACGTTCCGTTGATGACGAAACGGGTCTAAACGTATTAAACTTTGATAAATAAACAAAATAGCAAGGCTGCTTCTTTTGAGCGTGTAGTGAACCCCAAAAGTTGGAGTTTATTCAATTAAATATTAAGCAGACAATTGAGTGTCTTGTTTTCGGTATTCAACCGGAGATAAGCCACTCAATTTTTGTTTAATGCGATCATGGTTATAGTAATAAATGTAGTCTTCCATTCGTTGTTTTAGCTCAGTATAGGTGCCTGGCTAGATATTTAATAATTACTGAAGTTAATAGATACTCAAAAACCCGCTAGCAGAAATTTGCTGGCGGGTTTCTTCATTACACTTAATTAAATTCAACTGCTACTCCAAAGTGATCGCTCACGACGGGTTCTTTTTTGCCATCAAAAACAACTCGGTAATTTTTAACTTCTCCCGGGTAATCCGTAAAGATATAATCGATTCTTTTTTCATCCGTATGGCCTTCCCATCCGTCAATAGCACTCAAAACGGTTGCAGATCCAATCTTTTCTTCTGCCTGAACATAGGCATCTTTTAATTGAGGAGCCGTCGTTTTTATATAGTCATAACCTTCATCTCTAAGCCTCGCCTCGTTATTAAAATCACCCATAAAAAGATGAATCTTCTGACTCTCTTTTTCAATATGAGGAAGCGTATTATCCCATTCATACTTGAATAAATGATCACCTGATGGATCTAACCACCAAGAGTAGTGGCATGAAAAGACTACCCATTCTTTACCTTCAAGGCTTACATTACCTTTTAGAACTCTTCTGGTGTAGTGATTCGCATAATCCGATATTTCAGATAGTAAGAAACTTTCTGGACTGAAAGGTGTTTTGGATAAAATAGCCACACCTTCATCGTACACATCATAGCCAATATGATTGGCTGTCCAACTCCAATAGTAATGAAGTCCACGCTCTTTTAGCAACTGAACGATGAGATATGCAAAG
Source organism: Ruoffia sp. FAM 26254 (assembly GCF_045528545.1). NCBI lineage: Bacteria > Bacillati > Bacillota > Bacilli > Lactobacillales > Aerococcaceae > Ruoffia > Ruoffia sp. FAM 26254. The sequence goes on along the minus strand of NZ_JBGQQY010000062.1, from coordinate 2,557 downwards.
TTATCTTCCTTTATAGCAACAGGATACATTTCTCCAGAAGCTTGGATAAATAAATCGTCCACAATTTCTTTCGCTTCCATCGTTTGATTAATTTCCTGAAGAGCGATAATTTGAAAATCTTCTTTGGCAATATAATCAACGATTTGTCTTAATTTTAATTCTGGATCCTCTTCCATCCATGAATGCGTATTCAGTGTTAAAACGTTCAATTTATTTCTCCATTCTAACCAATGTTTCTATCATTCACTCGACCAATCTCTGTATCTTCGGAGATATCATTCGTTTGAATGAACTCAAAGTCTTGATTTTCTGTCAAGTTCGTAAAAACAACCATGATAGTGGTATCTTTTTCTGCTTTTTTAATCGAAGCCAAGTCCATTTCAGCTATTTTATCTCCTGCAATGACTCCTTGACCTTCTTCAACAAAGATTTCAAAACCTTCACCTTCTAATTCAACTGTATCTATTCCTAAATGAATAAGTACTTCAATTCCACTTGCTGTTTCAATACCAATTGCATGTTTGGTTGGGAAGACATTTTGAATTGTACCATCTACTGGAGAGACGACTGTATTTGATGAAGGGTTCACTGCATAGCCGTCACCCATCATTTTCTGAGCAAATACTTCATCATTTACTTCAGTAATCGGAAGCACGTCACCTTTTGCTACAGGGAAAATTGCTGTTGCGAGTCCTTTTGAATCTGTAGCCACTACTTCCTTTTCATCCATTTCAGGTGTTTCATCAAGTTTAGATTCTGGAATAGGTGCATTAGAGCTCAATACATCCATAATATCAGATTTTAAGACATCTGCTTTCGGTCCATAAACTGCTTGAACTCCTTTATTTTTCTTCACAAGCCCCATTGCGCCTGCTTTTTTCCAAGCGTTTTCGTCTCCAACAGAATCAATATCATTAACAGAAACACGTAAGCGAGTCATACAAGCATCTACATCTGTAATGTTTTCTTTACCACCTAATAAGTGAATAATATCATACACTTGTTGTGTAGCATCTACAGGCTCTCCATTTTCAGATGCTACTTCTCCACCTTCGTAATTTCCATTACGTCCTGGTGTTGCATAATTGAATTTCTTAATTAAGAAGTTTGCAATAAAGTAAGTCAATATTCCGAATAGAAGGGTTACCCAAACAAAGTTAATTAAATCCATACCTAGTCCCGCACGAATCGCTAATGGCGTACGTGTAAGCAATTCAATGTTACCAAACGAGTGAACACGTAAGTTTACGATATCAGCCATCGCAAATGCTGCTCCTTGGATTACCGCATAAACGATATACAAAGGCATAGCTGCGAACATAAACATAAACTCAAGTGGTTCTGTAACACCTGTTAAAAATACAGCTAAAGCAGCTGATACATACATTGATTTATGTGTTTTTAGTTTGTCTTTATCGACATTTTTATACATGGCATAAGATAGACCCATTAAGATACCTGATGATCCAATCATTTGTCCGACTTTAAAACGAGCAGGGACTACATTATTAAATAATGCTTGATAAGTTGCTGTATCACCAGCAGCATCTAAGTTAATTAAATCTCTTACCCATGCTAACCATAGCGGGTCTTGACCGAATACCATAGTACCCTGCTGTGCACCACTTAATACTTCATAGGTTCCTCCAAGAGGTGTGTAGTTAATTGGAATAGTTAACATGTGGTGTAAACCAAATGGTAATAATAGACGCTCTAATGTACCAAATAAGAATGGAGCTAAGACTGGAGCTGAGTCTTGTGATCCAGCAATCCATACACCGAAACTATTAATACCACTTTGAATAAATGGCCAAACAATCGCTAATACAATTGAAGCAATTAAAGACCATAAGATAACAACAAATGGTACAAATCGTTTTCCGTTAAAGAAGGATAAGGCATCGGGTAGTTTTCTAAAATTATAATATTTATTGTAAGCAACCGCTCCCATAAATCCCGCAATAATACCGACGAAAACCCCCATATTTAAAGCTGGTGCCTCTAAAATACTAACAAAATAACCATCAATTGGTATTTCTGCTCCAAATAATGTTTGTGTTACTGCATTTGGGTCAGCTAACATTTCACTGGTTACGCCAAAAATCGCTCCTGTAATTCGGTTAATTAGAATAAAACTGATCCCGGCAGCAAAGGCACCCCCAGCTCTATCTTTTGCCCAACTTCCACCGATTGCTAATGCAAATAAGATATGTAAATTTCCAATAATTGCCCAACCAATATTCTCAATCACACTACCAATCGAAATCAAAGCTTGCATATCTGGATTAATTAGAGGAAGTGATCCACCAATACTAATCATTAATCCTGCAGCTGGCATAACAGCAATAACGCCCATTAAGGCTTTCCCGAATTTTTGCCAAAATTCAAAATTAAATATTTTTTTCATCTTTCTTCTCCTTGTCTTCTTTTATTTTTTATATTCGCCGATTGTAAAATTAAGCTAGACAACTAAAACAGCCATTTGTGGTACACTCAACTTGTAATTCCGACCAAAGAATACAAAGGAGTGACCACAAATGACCTGCACCCATCTTAC
>NZ_JBGQQY010000061.1:0-12334 GCF_045528545.1 Ruoffia sp. FAM 26254 | reverse complement strand
CTTAGTTCCACTAAGCGAATTGGTAGAGTCTGCTTACGCAAGGTATTGAACCGCCGTGTACGGAACCGTACGCACGGTGGTGTGAGAGGTCGACTAGTCAAATAATGGCTAGTCTCCTACTCGATTTCCAATCAATTCATATAGAATAGCGGTTATGGTGGAAATTTGATATAATCAAGTGTCGAAAAGATTTTATAATAAGGAGTTAATTATGATAAATGGGATTTTAGCGGTTTGGAAACCTAGAGGCATGACAAGTCATGATGTGGTGTTTAAATTGCGAAAAATGTTAAAAATGAAAAAAATTGGACATACTGGAACGCTCGATCCAGAAGTAGATGGCGTTCTAGTAGTTTGTTTAGGAAAAGGAACTCGCTTAGTTGAATTGCTGATGGACTCACCTAAAGTATATTACGGAGAGATTACCCTTGGTATGTCAACAGAAACCGAAGATGCCCACGGTGAAGTTGTTGACCATAAAGCGGTTGTACAGCCTGTTTCAATTGAAGAAATCGATAAAGCAATGTCAACATTTGAAGGTGTCATTGAACAAATACCACCGATGTATTCAGCAGTGAAAGTGAATGGTCGAAGATTATATGAGTATGCTCGAGAAGGCTTAGAGGTGGAACGCCCAATCCGAAATACGATCATCCATTCGTTTGAACGCGATGGTCAACCCGTGTATAATCAAGAAAGTGGTACTCAATCATGGAAATTCAAAGTAGATTGCGGCAAAGGAACTTACGTTAGAACTTTAGCTGTCGATTTAGGGAAGAAGTTGGGATATCCTGCACATATGTCGAAATTAACAAGATTAGAAACAAGTGGTTTTTCAGATTTTGAGAGCTATACACTTGAAGAAATACAAACGTTAATAGATAATGAAGAAATCAATGATAAAGTGGCTACAATTGAGACAGCATTGAAGCATGTTCCCAAAACTGATTTAGACGATGAATTATATGACAAGGTAAAAAATGGACAAGTACTCTTGAAAAGCGATTTTGAGCAGGATTTTCAAGAGCCAATCGCTTTCTATTATAATGATAAAATTATCGCGCTTTATCGTCAGCATCCAGAAAAAGAACTATATATAAAACCATACAAAATGTTCGTTTAAATGAAAGGAGATTCTAAATGAAGATAGTACACTTAAGTCATCCTTACGATTCAAAAGAAATATCAAATGAACCTGTAGTCATGACTTTAGGATTTTTTGATGGCGTTCATTTAGGTCATCAAAAAGTAATAAAAAGAGCAAGAGAAGAAGCAGAAAAAAGAGGAATTAAACTAGCTCTAATGACGTTTAATCAACATCCTAGAATAGTTTATGAAGATCTTAATTTAGATTCATTTCATTACTTAACAACGAATAAGCGAAAAGCGGAACTAATGGAAGAATTTGAAGTGGAAATTTTATACATTGTTGAATATACATTCGCTTTTGGTACTCAAACGCCGCAAGAATTCGTTGAAAAGTACTTAGTCGATTTGCATACCGAAGTTGCGGTGGCAGGTTTTGATTATACTTATGGAAAAAAAGACATCGCGAATATGCAAACTTTACCCATTCATGCTGCTGAGCGCTTTGATGTCATTGAAGTTGAGGAATTAGCATCACACTTTTCCAAAGTAGCAACGACTCGAATTAAAGAACTCGTTTACCAAGGCGATATGGAGCAAGCCAACCAGGATTTGGGCTATATTTATGAAATATACGGTACAGTTATTCATGGTGAAAAAGTAGGACGTACATTAGGATATCCAACAGCTAATATCAAAGTCCCACATCCGCAACTGCTTCCTGGAATAGGCGTTTATGCCGTTGAAATTAAGATAGGCGATACTTGGCATCTAGGTAGCGCATCTATTGGTCATAATATTACGTTCTACGATAATCATGATTTAACGTGCGAAGTTTACATTTTAGATTTTAATCAAATGATTTATGGTGATAAAGTCAGAGTTAGATGGCATCATTATTTACGTGGAGAATATAAATTTAATAGTGTCGATGAATTGATCGACCAATTGAAAATTGATGAAGATAACACCCGTCTTTATTTCAAAAATCTAGGTGGTGGTCGAGATGTATAAAACAGTGATCAAAAACCTAGCCCTTGTGTTAATCGGGACATTTATCTTTTCAATCGCCGTTAATTCAATAGTCATTCCAAACCAACTTGGTGAAGGTGGCGTAACGGGTATCACACTCTTATTGTTCTATATATTTGACATTAGTCCTGCATTGAGTAACTTTATAATCAATGCGGTTATTATGTTGATCGGTTGGAGGTTTCTCGAAAAGGAGACAATCTTTTATACGATTGTCGCAATTATATCCATGTCATTATTCTTAGAATTCGTATTCCTACCTAGTTTTATTCCAACGAATTCATTATTAGGACCATTAGCCAGTGGATTTTTAATTGGATTGGGAATCGGAATTGTTATTTTAGGACACGGGACGACAGCAGGCGTTGATATTATTGCCTTAATCATTAATAAATATTTGGGCTTGCAAGTTTCTATTGCTTTGTTGATTCTTGACGTTTTGATTGTCATTCCACTAACAATTGTCATCGGTTTAGAAAAAGGCTTACTGACTTTAATATCATTATATATTACAAGTAAGATTTTAAACTTCGTCATGGAGGGGTATAATCCTAAGAAAGCGATCATGGTTGTATCAAATAAACATGATGAAATTGCTGAAGAAATTATGAAGCGAGTTGACCGTGGGATTACAGTACTAAAAGGTTACGGATATTATTCTAAAGCTGAAAAAGAAGTACTATATGTCGTTATTAATCGAATTCAGTTAATTAAAGTCCAAAGAATCATAAATGAGATTGATTCAAATGCCTTTGTAACAGTGACGGGAATTCAGCAAGTTCTAGGTGAAGGCTTCACGTTTAACCGTGACCAATCACATAATATAGAAGAAAATGAAGTAATCTAGCACTCTTAATATAAGAGTGCTATTTTTTTTGATTAATTTCTGTAAAACCCTTGACAATTATCCTAGGAGGATGTATTATAATAACAGTTAGCACTCAGATAACTTAAGTGCTAATAAGTGGGGTGAGAAAATGTTGACACCAAGGCAACAAGAAGTTCTTAATTTAATCATACAACTTTATAGACAATTTGAAGAACCCATTGGCTCAAAAACTTTACTTCGAGAGAGTTACTTAAAAGTGAGTCCTGCAACAATACGTAATGATATGGTCGTGTTAGAACAGCAAGGCTTGCTAATGAAGCCACATACTTCTAGTGGCCGTATACCATCTATTGATGGTTATCGTTATTATATTGATGGGATTATTCATCAGGAGGACAAAGAATTACCATTTCTTGATGATGACGCTAATTTTGAAGAGTTGACTCAAGCGAAACATTATAGTCCGTTACAATTAACACAACTTTGTGCAGATATATTAGTTTCATTGACTGGTTTTACAGCAGTGGTACTAGGGCAAAATAAAGAATCGCATTATTTCGAAGAATTTAAATTAGTACCAATTGATCGGACGCGTTATATTTCTATCCTTATGACAGATAAGGGGAATATAGAAAGCGAGCAAATTGAATTAAAAGTATCACTTTCAAAAGATGATATTACAAAGTTAGTTGAGATGATAAATGATGAACTCAAAGGGGTTGTACTTGAAGATGCCTATCAAAGAATGAAGTTAGGAATACCTTTATTAACTCAACGTTTAACAGGATATCAATTAGATTTCTCTCCGTTGATTGAAAAATCAATGCACCACATAAAAGGACACCGCTATTACATTAGTGGGAAAAGTAATCTCTTTGATTTAATCGATGGACAAACAAGTAGAGAAGCATTGAAAAATCTCTTTGAACTCATTGATGGTTCAAGGGAAATGCATCATTTACTTGAAGAACAAGAAGAAGGTATTAATATTTTGTTTGGTTATGAGTTTTTAGCTGATAGCTTAGCGAATATTAATCTTCTTACTGGATCGTTTGTCAATGAAAACCAAAAAATAATATTAGGATTACTTGGACCTACAACAATGTCCTATGAAAAAGTAATTGCGTTATTAGAAGTGATGATTAACAAATTATCGATTCAATAATATAAATGAAGGAGGGTGTCAATTGACAGATAACGAAAAAAATAACAATGTTGTTGATGAGTCTGTAGAAATTATCGAACCAGAGACATCAGAAGAGACAACGTCTGATACACCCGAAGTTTCTGAAGAAGAAACTCAAGAGGTATCAGAATTAGATAAATTAAAACAAGAAAACGAAGAACTAGATGACAAGATATTACGCCTACAAGCTGAGATAGCTAATATGCGTCGTATTAATTCAAGAGAAAGATCTGAAGCAGCAAAATTTAGATCGCAAAACTTAGCGTCATCACTCTTAGAAGTTATTGATAACTTAGAAAGAGCTCTACAAACGGAAACGACATCGGAAGATGGCGAAGTACTTAAAAAAGGTGTTGAAATGGTTCATAACCAATTCAAAAATGCGTTTGAAAAAGAAAAAATTGAAACAATTGATCCATTGAATGAAGAATTTGATCCAAGCTTCCACCAAGCAGTAAGTGTCATGCCTGCGGGAGAAGGACAAGAAAGTAATCATGTGATTCAAGTGTTACAAAAAGGATATCGAATTGATAATCGTGTCATTAGACCGGCAATGGTTATCGTATCAGAATAAAATTAAAAGGAGAAATGTAATATGGCTAAAATTATTGGTATTGACTTAGGTACAACAAACTCTGCTGTAGCGGTTCTTGAAGGTGGAGAAGCTAAAATTATTCCAAATCCAGAAGGTAACCGTACAACACCATCTGTTGTAGCTTTAAAAAATGATGAAATTCAAGTAGGGGAAGTTGCTAAACGTCAAGCAGTAACAAACCCAGATACAGTAAGTTCAATTAAACGTCACATGGGTGACAATTATAAAGTAACTATGGGAGATAAAGAATATACTCCTCAAGAAATCTCTGCGATGACATTACAATACATTAAAAGTTATGCAGAAGACTACTTAGGTGAAAAGGTTGATAAAGCAGTTATTACAGTACCTGCATACTTCAACGACTCACAACGTCAAGCAACTAAAGATGCTGGTAAAATCGCTGGTTTAGAAGTTGAACGTATCGTTAACGAGCCAACTGCAGCTGCTTTAGCATATGGATTAGATAAAACTGATAGCGAAGAAAAAATCTTAGTATTCGACTTAGGGGGAGGAACATTCGACGTTTCAATCCTTGAATTAGGAGACGGAGTCTTTGATGTTCTTTCAACTTCAGGTGATAATAGCCTAGGTGGAGATGACTTTGACGACAAAATTATCGAATACTTAGCAGCTGAATTCAAAAAAGAAAACGGCATTGACTTAACTAAAGATAAAATGGCAGCACAACGTCTTAAAGACGCAGCTGAAAAAGCTAAAAAAGATTTATCAGGTGTAACATCTACACAAATTAGCTTACCATTCATCACAGCATCAGATGCTGGTCCGTTACACTTAGAAACTTCTTTAAGTCGCGCTAAATTCGACGAATTAACACACGAATTAGTAGAACGTACTAAAAACCCTGTTCGACAAGCATTAAAAGATGCTGGCGTTGACAAAAACGAAATCGACCAAGTTATCTTAGTTGGTGGATCAACTCGTATTCCAGCAGTAGTTGAAGCAGTACGTAAAGAAACTGGTAAAGAACCAAATAAATCAGTAAACCCTGATGAAGTAGTAGCGATGGGTGCTGCTATCCAAGGTGGAGTTATCTCTGGTGATGTTAAAGATATTGTCTTACTTGACGTAACACCATTATCATTAGGTATCGAAACAATGGGTGGAATCTTCACTAAATTAATCGACCGTAATACAACGATTCCTACAAGTAAATCACAAGTATTCTCTACAGCAGCGGATAACCAACCAGCAGTAGATGTACATGTATTACAAGGTGAGCGTGAAATGGCTCAAGACAACAAAACTTTAGGTAGATTCCAATTAACAGATATTCCTGCAGCACCACGTGGTGTTCCACAAATTGAAGTTTCATTCGATATTGATAAAAACGGTATCGTTAACGTAAGTGCTAAAGACTTAGGAACTCAAAAAGAACAAACAATTACAATCAAATCATCATCAGGTCTTACAGATGAAGAAATTGATCAAATGGTTAAAGATGCAGAAGCGAATGCTGAATTAGATAAACAACGTCGTGAAGAAGCAGATTTACGTAACGAAGTAGATCAATTAATCTTTACAACTAACAAAACGTTAGAAGACTTGAAAGATAAAGTATCAGAAGAAGAAGTTAAACAAGCAGAAGCAGCTCGTGATGAGTTACAAGCAGCAATCGACGAGAACGATTTAGAAGCTATGAAAGAAAAACGCGACGCTTTAAATGAAGTTGTTCAAAACTTGACCGTTAAACTGTATGAACAAGCAGCTGCTGAACAACAAGCTCAAGCAGATGCTTCTGGTGAAACAGCTGAAGATGACAGTGTTGTAGATGCTGAGTATGAGGAAGTTGACGACGAAGAGTAATTTTTATAAAATGATTACATTATGATGTTAATTTTTAGCCGAGGGCATCAATACCCTTGGCTTTTTATATAAACAGACTTATGATTATTTCTAGAAGGAGGTAGTTTATGGCAGAGAAGCGTGATTATTATGAAGTGCTTGGCGTATCTCGAGATGCATCCGATGCAGAGATAAAGAAAGCCTATCGTAAATTATCAAAAAAATATCACCCAGATATTAACAAAGATGAAGGCGCAGAAGTTAAATTTAAAGAAGTTTCTGAAGCATATGAAGTACTAAGTGATTCGCAAAAACGTGCTGCTTATGATCAGTATGGACATGCGGCTAATGATCCGAACTTTGGTGGCGGATTTGGCGGTGGCTTCGGTGGTGGAAGTTATGGTGGCGCAGGATTTGGCTTTGAAGATATCTTCGAACAATTCTTCGGAGGCTCAGGTGCTTCGCGTCAAAGTCCAAACGCACCAACACGTGGAAGCGACTTACAATACCGTGTGACATTAACTTTTGAAGAAGCAATCTTCGGAAAAGAAACAACAATTAAATACAACCGTAATGAAGAATGTCATACGTGTCATGGTTCAGGTGCTAAACCAGGAACAAGTCCAGTAACATGTTCTAAATGTCATGGATCTGGAGCTGTTCAAGTAGAGCAAAACACACCATTTGGTCGTGTTATGACTCAAAGAGCTTGTGATGTTTGTTCAGGAACTGGCCAAGAAATTAAAGAGAAATGTCAAACGTGTCATGGTGCAGGAATTGAAGCTAAAGAGCATTCAGTTAAAGTAACTGTTCCAGCCGGAGTAGAAACTGACCAACAAATTCGTTTATCAGGACAAGGAGAAGCTGGTCAAAATGGTGGACCTTATGGAGACCTTTACGTAGTCTTTAGAGTACAACCAAGTGAGGAATATGAACGTGACGGAACTGAAATTTATTATGAATTACCAATTTCATTCGTTCAAGCTGCCTTAGGTGATGAAATTACTGTACCGACTGTTCACGGAAAAGTGAAATTAAAAGTACCTGGTGGTACACAAACAGGTACAAGTTTCCGACTTAAAGGTAAGGGTGCACCTAGTCTAAGAGGTAACTTCACGGGAGATCAACACGTTAAAGTGACAGTTAAAACACCTACAAAATTGTCAGAAAAAGAACGCGAATTATTCCAAAGATTAGCTGAAGAATCTGGTCAAGCGGTTCGTGCGAATAATGAAGGTGGATTTTTTGACAAAATGCGCGACATGTTCGATAAGTAATTTAATGTAAGTATTATTAGGAGGCGACTCAGGCTAGTTATTGTGCCTGAATTGTCTCCTTTTTTTTTTACTAATTTTAGATTAATGAATATCTATTACAAGATTTACTTCTCTTTTAAATTGTATTTTTATGATTAGATAATTAATTAAAAAAAGAGAGCTGGAGCCTATCAATATTCAATGTTTTTTGGTATGATTAAGTGTGAGTATTTTTGTAGGTAAGCCATTTGGCTATAAAGGAAGTGAAGGATTTATGAATATAAATGAAATGAGAGAAAGAAAAAAAAGAATAAGAAATTTCTCGATTGTTGCCCATATTGACCACGGTAAATCGACTTTAGCAGACCGTATTTTACAACAGACCCATTCTGTGGCTGACCGTGATATGCAAGCTCAATTATTGGATTCAATGGATCTTGAGCGTGAGCGTGGAATAACAATCAAATTAAATGCGATTGAATTAACATATAAAGCAAAAGATGGCGAAGATTATATCTTCCATTTAATTGATACACCTGGTCACGTCGATTTTACATATGAAGTTTCTCGTTCATTAGCAGCCTGTGAGGGTGCTTTATTAGTTGTCGATGCAGCTCAAGGGATAGAAGCTCAAACATTGGCGAATGTTTACCTAGCCTTAGACAATGATTTAGAAATTTTACCTGTAATTAATAAAATTGATTTACCTGCAGCAGATCCCGAACGTGTTCAACTTGAAATTGAAGATATTATTGGTATTGATGCATCTGAAGCAGTTCACGCAAGTGCAAAATCTGGAATTGGTATTGAAGATATTTTAGAACAAATTGTTGAGAAAGTTCCAGAACCACAAGGTGATGTGGATGCACCGCTTAAAGCATTAATCTTCGATTCGGCCTATGACAGTTACCGTGGTGTTGTTTTAAACATTCGTGTCATGGAAGGTGTTATACGCCCCGGTGAGCGCATGAAATTAATGAGCAATGGGAAAGAATTCGAAGTTGTTGAAGTAGGAATATTCTCACCATCACCAATTCAACGTGATTTCTTAATGGCCGGGGATGTTGGTTATGTCACAGCGAACATCAAAACAATTCAAGATACCCGTGTTGGTGATACCATCACATTAGCTAACAATCCAACGGAAGAAGCATTGCCAGGATACCGTAAATTAAATCCAATGGTTTATGCTGGTTTATATCCAGTTGATTCAAGTGACTATAATGATTTAAGAGAATCGCTTGAAAGATTACAATTAAACGATGCGGCACTGCAATTTGAACCTGAAACGTCTCAAGCGTTAGGTTTTGGTTACAGAACAGGGTTCCTAGGCTTATTACATATGGATGTAATTCAAGAACGTTTAGAACGTGAATTTGGCTTAGATTTGATTATGACTGCACCTTCAGTAATCTATGAAGTGGTCAAAACAGACGGTGAGACAATCATCGTGGATAACCCATCTATGATGCCAGATAACACAGAAGTTGATAAAATCTTAGAACCTTACGTTAAATCAACGATCATGGTACCAAATGATTATGTTGGAGCGGTAATGGATCTTTGTGAACGTAAACGTGGTAACTTCCTAACAATGGATTATCTTGATGAGTATCGTGTTAACGTTGTATACGAAATGCCAATGGCTGAAATCATCTTTGATTTCTTTGATAAATTAAAATCAAATACTAAAGGTTATGCGTCGTTAGAATATGAAGTGATTGGTTACAAACAATCAAACTTAGTGAAGCTTGATATTCTTCTTAATGGAGAAATTATTGATGCCTTTAGTACGATTGTTCACCGTGACTTTGCTTTCAACCGTGGAAAAGAGTTAGCAAGTAAATTGAAGGAAATCATACCTCGTCAGATGTTTGAAATTCCGGTACAAGCGACTATTGGTAATAAGGTTATTGCGCGTACGACAATTAAAGCTTACCGTAAAGATGTAACTGCCAAATTATATGGTGGAGACGTTTCTCGTCGTAAAAAACTATTAGAGAAACAAAAAGAAGGTAAGAAACGTATGAAGTCTGTCGGTAGTGTGGAAATACCACAAGAAGCTTTCATGGCAGTACTTTCTATGGACGAAGATTAATATATTTTTAAAGTAGACTTCCTTAACGGGTTGTCTATTTTTTTGCCCAAATTGCGTGAATAAGGATTAAACTAGCGTTCAATATAAAATGATAATTTAAGAAACTATTATTTTATATTGAATAAACGAATGATTGAGTATAATTAGTATAAGTTCATTGGTTATAAGCAATTGATAACGTTTTTCTATGATATACTAAACTAATTAAAACTACGAATTTAGGAGTGATTATTTGAGTCAATTAACAGATATAGATATCGCAAAGCAATCTGATAAAAAACCAATAAATGAAATTGCCAAAAAATTAGGTATATCCAAGAAAGAGTTTATACCTTATGGACATTATAAAGCCAAAATTGATGTGAATATGAATAAAGAAGAATTTGAAAAAAATAAAGGAAAACTCGTTTTGGTTACAGCTATATCGCCAACACCTGCAGGTGAAGGGAAGACAACTATGTCTGTAGGCTTAGCTGATGGTCTAGCTCAGATCGGTAAGAAATCAGTCCTGGCACTAAGAGAACCTTCCCTAGGACCTGTCTTTGGGATGAAAGGTGGGGCAGCAGGAGGCGGTTACGCGCAGGTAGTTCCGATGGAAGATATTAATCTGCATTTTACAGGTGATTTCCATGCAATTTCTTCAGCACATAACTTAATCTCTGCATTATTAGATAATCATATTCATCATGGAAACTCTTTGAATATTGATACGAGAAAGATTCCTTGGAAACGTGTCGTAGATATGAATGATCGTCAACTCCGTCATATAGTTAATGGATTAAATGGCTCAACTAATGGGGTTCCACGAGAAGATGGCTATGATATAACAGTGGCTTCAGAGATTATGGCCATCTTTTGTTTATCTGAAGATTTAATAGATTTGAAAGAGAGAATCAGCCGAATCATTGTGGCTTATACTCATGATAACCTACCTGTAACTGTCGATGACTTAAAAGGTTCTGGAGCAGTTACGGCGTTATTAGTCGATGCCTTTAAACCAAATTTAGTTCAAACACTAGAGAATACCCCAGCGTTTATTCATGGTGGACCTTTTGCTAATATAGCTCATGGTTGTAATAGTATATTAGCAACAAAACACGCTTTACATTATGGAGATTATGCTGTAACTGAAGCCGGTTTTGGTGCAGATCTTGGTGGCGAGAAATTCATTGATATCAAATGCCGTACAGCGGAGCTTGCACCTGATGCAGTCGTTGTTGTAGCAACTGTTAAGGCTCTGAAAATGCATGGCGGTGTATTAAAACAGCATCTGAATGAGGAAAATGTCATCGCAGTAAAAAAAGGACTAGTGAACTTAAAACATCATATTCAAACAATGAAAGATGTCTTTAATCTAAATACAGTCGTCGGAATTAATCACTTTTTCACCGACACAGATGCAGAAGTTCAAGTTATATTGGATGCTTGCCAAGAATGGGGTATTAAAGCATCTGTAGCGAAAGTCTGGGAACAAGGTGGTAAAGGCGCGACAGACTTAGCTCAATTAGTTGTTGAAGCTTGTGAGAATAAGACAAACATGACATTTGCCTATGACTTAGATACGACTTTAATGGATAAAATCAATCATGTAGTTCAAAAAGTATACGGAGGCAAGGGCGCAACCTACACAAATAAAGCGATGAAACAGTTAAAAAAAATTGAACAAGCTGGATTTGGTAAGCTTCCAGTATGTATGGCTAAAACTCAATATTCACTTTCAGACACAGCATCATTAATTGGCGCACCGACGGATTTTGATATTAAGATCAAAGAACTTCGACTTTCAGCTGGTGCAGGCTTTATCGTTGCAATCACTGGAACGATTATGACTATGCCAGGTTTACCAAAAAAACCGTCTGCAGAAAGTATTGATGTCGATAAGGAAGGGAATATCACTGGCTTATTTTAAGCATATTACATATAATTATTATAGTGTGATCCATTTCTTAAAGATGAGGGGTAAATTTATGAAAAAAGAAACTTTATTTAGCTTAATATTAACTATATTACTTTTTGTTCCTACTAAAGTCCAAGCAATGTCAACTTTACCTAACACAGGTGAGTCTAATAGTTGGATATTTATCTTAATTGCAGCAATTGCAGTTGTTGCTGGGATTTGGTTAGTGGTTTCATCAAGAAAGAAAAAGTAAGCTAAAGATAAGAAAGTTTAAATATTAATGCATGGTCTTTGAATTAATTCAGAGCCATGCTTTTTAATTTTTTAACTTTGAAAAGCCAATTGAATTCAGGTAGAATGGGTTAAGATTTTATGTCAGAGGAGTTATACAATGCTTAAAAAATTTTTCTCGTATTATATTCTTTGATTTGTCAAATTAAGCTAGACAAAACTGCTTCATCTAAGTAACTCAAAAATACTTCCAACGGTGTTCGGTAGTGTAAGGATTTCCGTGGAATCGTGTTCCGTTTGTGTGCAATCGATGACACA
>NZ_JBGQQY010000060.1:0-12346 GCF_045528545.1 Ruoffia sp. FAM 26254 | reverse complement strand
GGTTCATTTAGTTAAAATCTACTTCGAGAACGCACTATTTTGTAGAAAAATTCCCAATTTTTCCAAGAACGATTAATTTATTCAAGAAACCAGCTTAAATTATAGAGGTATGAATTATTCAGGTTTAATTAGAAATGAACGTAAAGTAAAGATTGTGGAGATAGATGGAACAAGAGGATTTATGCCAGACTTTTTATTATATCTTCAAGATGAAAGTTGTACCTATCAAATATTTTTAGAACCAAAAGGAGATCATTTAAGACTTCAAGATAAATGGAAAGAAGATTTTTTATCTTCCCTTGGAGAAAGAGAAGATGTAGAAATTTTAACTGAAAATGAAGAAGTTCGTTTGCTGGGAATCAAGTTTTATTCAGAAACTCCTGAATTAAAAGAAAGATTTAGAAAGGATTTTATAGAAAAAACGATAAAAGAATAAGTAAAAAAAGGAGTGGTAGAAATGAGGAAGTATATAGCAAAAGGTAAAAAGAAAAATAAAGATGAATGGGTAGAAGGAGATTATCTATATAACGATAAAACAAAAAATCATCTTATTGCGACTGAAAAAGATGATCGAGAAGAAAAGAAAAATATTGATTATGGATCCAGTTATACTTTCTGGATTGTAGATTCAGATACAGTTACTCTTACAGAAGTTGATGAAAAGTAAAAATCTTACTGATACAAAAGTAAGATTTTCATGTAAGGCAGGCAACGGGTTTGTATATACAAACCCTAAAACTAAAGTTTTGACCTGCTAGGAAGTTTCCTATAACCTCTTACATAAAAAAATCGTAAACTCATTTTTTTTATGAATGTCGCTTTGCTCGATTAGAAAATAATAATTAAAAGAGAGTGAAAGAAGGAGTGAAGAAAAATGAATTATAATTTAACTGGTAAAGTAAATAAGAAATTTATTTTAGATGATAGTGAAGTAACAGAAACTGTAAATATTATAGAAAATATAACAAACAGAAAATTAAATATAGAAATAAAAAATCAAGATCAACTTCAAATTTTATTAGATAAACCAGCAAAATTAATTGATGACGAAGAATTAATTCGAAAAGTAAAAAAGTTTAAAAATTTTATAATTAAAAAAAGTACAACCTACTATGTGGAATCAAAATAAAAAACTAATGCCCTTTGTTGAGTTATATTTTATAAAAAATTTGAAAAGGGTATGAAGTAAACGAAATTTAAATATTTTATTATAAATACTATTTAGGAGGTAAATAATATGAAACTTAATTATGATTTAATAAGTGAATATGAAAGATATAATTTAACTGCGAACGAAGAAGATGAAAAGATTATTATAAATGTACATGATGTTAAAACAGATACACTAAAAAGAAAAGTTGAAATAGACAAACTACGGTTAATGCAACTGATCAAAAGATATGAAAAAACAGATCCAGATAAAATAACTTGGTATGATAGAACATTATTGGAATGGGGAGACCCTAAGAAGAAAAAAAGATAAAAACATGAAATAGTTTTTATTATTGGAGTTTGTCTTAATAAGAATTGAGTAAAACTCATCAAGATTATTAATAAATAAGAATTTGAAATTCCTTATATAAAATTACCGTAAAGCAGATTGGAGGATATATTATGGCGGAGGAAAACAGTATTAGAAAAGAAATTAGAAGCTTTATTTTCTATACTTTTTTAATTTCATGGGTATCTTGGGCTATCATTATTTTGGGGAATAAATATTTTGATTTTTTATGGTATGGGGAACCCTTATTTTGGATACCAATGTTAACTGGAGGTCTAGGCCCAGCAATAAGTGTTTATATTATATCTGAAAAATCTAACAAAGATTATACTCTCAAATCTTTTTTAGCGTTTTTATCTAGTGGAAATATAAGTAGATTAGGCTGGTTAGTTTTTGTATTATACATAGTTGGACGTTTTTTAATGACCTGGTTCGGTTTTGGCATTGAAGATCCTATATCAATCATTTATATGTTTATAAACTTACCATTATTTATAATTGGTGGTGGTTTTGAAGAGATTGGTTGGCGTGGATATTTACAACCTAAATTAGAAAAAAAATATAACTATATCACTGCTGTTCTTATGGTAGGAATTATATGGGCGTTATGGCATCTTCCATTATGGTTTATAAAGGGAACTGTCCAAAGTGCTTTACCATTTTTTTTGTACCTATTTTTAGTGATTATTCTAAGTTTTTCATTTACAACTATTTATAAGTATACAAGGAATATATTTCTATGCATTTTAAGTCATGCTTGGTTTAATGGTTGTATTGGTTTGGGAGTTTATATAGGAGTGAATGGTTATTTGCAGCTAAATCTAAATTGGAGAGTGTTTTTAGTTTTCCTTTTAGAATTTATATTTTCTTTTATTTTATCTATTAAACTAGTTCATAAATCAAAAAGAGATGTTTGAGTTTGTCAAAATGCTAAGTATGACCAATCCAAGAGAATATTAAAGGACTAGTAAAAAAAGGATAGTTATACTTCACACTCCGTACTTTTAAGATAAAAAAGATCCCTTTGGTTAAAGGATTCAGAATACACTATTTTATCCAATTTCATGTGTCAATTTATTGACTGCATGAAATTAATTTTAAAATAAATTATTAAGGAGCGATAAAATGAATAATTTTCAAGAAGCTTTACGATATATGAATCAAACCATTTATGAACCGAAACAAATAACAGTAGAATCCATTCAAGAAGAAAAACAAAATGCTGAATATGGTGCAGGTGTGTTTCGATTATCTTCTAAAACGGTTCGATTTAGAGTCGCAAAAATTACGCCAACAAAAATAGGACAGTTTGTTGCTTTTTGGGAAAAGGATAACAACAATAAAAACCGTCCCTTTTTATTTGAAGAAGCACCTGAGCTATTAGTTGTTACAACTTTTAAAAATAATAACGAATTTGGACAATTTGTTTTTCCAAAAGACATTCTCGTTAAAAAAAATATACTTCGAACTACCTCCACTACAGGAAAAATGGCTATACGAGTCTATCCTAGTTGGGATACACCCACTAGTAAACAAGCACTGAACACTCAAAAATGGCAAGCACCTTATTTTGTTGACATGAGTACTCATAATCAGGATTCTGTAGATAAACTAATGGATCTATACTCTCTATAACTCATTAAACACTAAAGAATAAATGTGAGAAATAACCTTATTAAATCAAAGTTTCTGATACATGAATATATGTATTTTCATGTATTTCTTTTTTTGATTCATAAGTTACTTGTCTGTATATTTCTTATAGATTTGATTAAGTAAATAAAACATAGAAGGGAGCTTACTTATGAATAATAATCAAGGAAAAATTATAGATGCCCTTAGCAAAGCCTATTCAGATCCAGAAATAAAAAAAGACAGTGAATTTTCTCAATCATTATTTGACTATGCTAAAAATATTTCTGATGGTGATGATTATAGACTTGTTTGTGTAAAGTTAAGTAGAAAAATCAACTCTTACTTAATGGCTAACGAATTTAAATCACCTCAGACATTAACTGATCTAAACGCGATTGTTGGCAAAGAAGTTGCGAATTACAGAGGTGCTTCTTCTGTTAGTATGTGGGGTTCTAACCTCTTCTAATAAAATTTAACTGTCCTAATTTATCAAAAAAAATACAATAGTATGAATTAAAGTCCCAAACGAAAATTTAATAACGTCTCACTAATTTTAACTTCATTAATCCCAATATAGCGCTTCGCGATTTTCTCGCTGCTAAGACCAAAGACGTAGCCACGTCGTTGGTCTTTTTGTAATAGTTGATAACCAAACGTCTTACGCAGCGTATGCGTGCCAATATCGTCTCTTCCCAATAGCTTAGAGACCTTGTGAAATATATGATAGACCGCATTGACTTCTACATGTCCACCTTTGGTCCTTATACATTGACAAATAAACACAAAAAAAACCCTAATGTTAGTTTTTTATTCTAACTTTAGGGCAAATTTCATTGCATTTCTAACTGATTTCTATCATTTTTTAATTAAATACCATACCACCATCAATGATCAAAGCTTGTC
Organism: Ruoffia sp. FAM 26254; assembly: GCF_045528545.1. Classification (NCBI taxonomy): domain Bacteria; kingdom Bacillati; phylum Bacillota; class Bacilli; order Lactobacillales; family Aerococcaceae; genus Ruoffia; species Ruoffia sp. FAM 26254. The sequence continues at coordinate 8,307 of NZ_JBGQQY010000060.1, read as the reverse complement.
CTGTCATATAATCTGAATCCGGCCCTGACAAATAAGAAACACAAGCAGCCACATCTTCAGGAAGAGAAAGACGTTTTAATGTTATGTTTTTTGCGAATTGATCCATACCCCTTTCAAATGATTCACCGGCTTCGTCAGCTACTTCCTGAGCGATCCCATTCATCATTGGTGTTTTTACAATTCCAGGGCAATAAGCATTTACTGTAATACCTAAATCAGCTAAGTCTTTTGCTGCTGTTTGGGTAATTCCACGGATAGCAAATTTGCTTCCGCCATATACAGCAAGGTCTGGATTGCCGACTTGACCAGCTTGAGAAGAAGCATTAATAATTTTTCCGCCATGTCCAAGTTTTTTAAAAGCGGCTACCGCTGCTTGAATTCCCCAAAGTGTTCCGCCTACATTAATATCAAAAACTTTATGGAAGATTTCTGGCGTAATGCTTTCAATCGGAGTAGAAGGCCCGATACCTGCGTTGTTGATTATAACATCTAATCCGTCTAATTTTTCAACAGTTTCTTCAACTGCTGAAAACACTTGATCTCGGTTAGAAACATCAACTTTTACAGCGATGGCATTCCCGCCTTTTTGTTGAATGCTATTTGCTGTTTCAGTGGCTGTCTCCATGTTAAAATCTGCACAAGAAACTTTAAATCCATCCTCTGCTAATCTTTCTGCTATCGCTTTTCCGATGCCTTGACCAGCACCTGTGACAAAAGCAACTTTCTTCTTTTTAGTATTTTCAACCATTTTGTTTTGTCCCCTTTCATTACTCTTTATGTAGTGCCGACTGAATAAAGGAAAAGTATTATCCTATCAGTGCTGTCTCTTATCTTTTTATAAATAGACCTGCGTATTTTTTAACGAACTTTTGATAAAAAACTTGCAGCTGTGCAGCGAATTGGCTCTCTACTTGACAGAAACCGCGAAAAGACCCTAAACGAATAAGAGTTTGTTGCGTGTAAAACGAACAGTTACAAAGTCTTTAAGGCCGTGCTTAAGGAAATTACAGATTTCCTTAGTTTCCTTCACGCAAAGGGACAAAAAGAATGGGATTAACTATAAATTAATTATTCAGCAACCACTATATGTTTATCTTATTCTTCCTTTTTTTCGCTGTCAAGATTTGTTTGTTAATAAATACATAAAGTTAAAAAAGGAAAATTAACACATATTGCTGAACAGAAATATGTGTTTACTAACCAATTAAAATTTTTGCACTATTCAGTGTTAGTTGATTTAACAATTAGCTATGTCTTAAATAAGAAGCCTAAATTAAAAAACTTAAAAATATCAAAAGAATACCTTCTTAAATGTGAAGAATGGATCTACTATGAGCTTGTCTTATTTACTAATTCATTAGAATTTTTTTTGGAAATCTATTACTATTACTATATAAGCAAACTAAAATAAAACTGGAAAATTTCAGTCTACTAAGAAAGTATAACAATGAAGTTTTTTCTCTATTATTAAATATTTTAGTCGTTTTTATTAAAAAAGATGATGTTAAAATGTCTGCTTTTTTCTATGAGGAGCTTAAAAATAGTGTATTTGAAACTACTAATACGATGTATGAGAAGACGATGATGATTTTTTTAAAAGAATTAATCAATATAATGAAGTCAAAAAATTATAATGAGAGAAATATAGAAAAGATTATTTCCTTATTTAGCTGCTTATTTTAATACATACTTTTAAGCAATTTCATGTATTCACAACATCTTTGACGTACTTAAACAAGTACGTTACAATAGTAAGAAAGATGTTAAAGGGAGGAATAGCTTATGTCTATCGTAAACCCTAGCCAAGCTAGAAAAGTCTTTTATCAACTATTGAAAGACGTCAATAAAACTAACGAACCCATTTATATCTCTGGCAAAAACGAAGAAAGTGAAGCCGTTATGGTCAGTAAAAAAGACTGGGACGCAATTCAAGAAACATTATACCTTCAATCTGCTGGCGTAGCGGATGTGATCCACCAGCGTGAACAAGAAAATGAGTTTGTTGCATTGGAGGATATCGATTGGGATACTCTATAAAGTTAGCAAAATCAACAATGAAAGACCTTAAAAATTTAAAATCGGCTCATTTAGAGCAAAAATTTAAAGATATAATGGAAATTTTAAAAGAGAATCCGGTCCAAAATCCCCCGCCTTATGAGAAATTAGTCGGAAATTTAAAAGATAAGTATTCACGCCGTTTAAATATTCAGCACCGGGTCGTTTATTCGGTGGATAATGACGCCAAAGAAGTCATTATTTGGTCGGCTTGGACGCACTATGAAAGATAGAAATCCACTTTAAAAAAGTGATTTTCTATCTTTTTTTTATGTAATGAGCTTGTCTTTTTTCGGACCAACTACCGAAAAAAGACAGTGCATAAAGAGCCATTTTTTTCCGACGCCAACGACGAAAAAAACGGCTTGATCTTGCCAGAAAAAGAGACCGAAATGAACACATTTCCCGTCTCTTTTCTGGCTCAAAACGGCCACGTTTTGACCGGGTTTTTCAGGGGGATTGGGGGAGCAGCGCGCCCCCCCAACAAGGTCGTTTGCGCCACGAAGTGGCTAGCAAACACAGAGCTTGCCAAACCCCTTAAAGAAGGAGACAGACAACAACCGAAGCGTTTTGGCTAGCTCCTTCTTTCTGAACATGAGTGAAGAAAAACAGGGGGTGGGACGTTGAGCGAATGAGAGATTTTTGAGGCCTCTTTAGCTGAGAGCAAACCGAAGCTAAAGAGCCGAAATAAATCAGCCATCGAGTGAGCGAACCCGAGTTTGAAAACTTGAAGCGCTCCGCTGAAAGATTGCAAATGAGTGTGTCAGCTTTTGACAAAAGCATGGCACAAGGGGCTAAGCTCGTGACACCAAACATAAACAGACTAGGCGATTTTTAATGTCCTCCTCCTTATGATGAATAAAGCTATTAGAGGTGACTCTTAAAAAAAGAGACCGACAAAACGCTTAAAAATCCGTTCTAAGCGTTTTATATTGAGAATAAGGTAAATATCTATTTAGTTAGTTTGAAACCGTCTAACGCGCCTTATTTTCATTCTAAGAGGTCAGTTAATAGTTAATCACTTCATACGAATCTTCTTATTGCTCTTGGGTATGTAGGGCTCGCCCTGCACGACCAAAGGGAGCTCTTTACTTGTATGAATCTTAGCAAAAAACAGCTTATAAGCGATCCTACTAGAATGACACACATTTCCCTGTCTTTTCGTTGTAAATGGAGCAGAGCGACTTCTTTTGACCTTATACGATCATTTTTAGCTTGCGGAGCAAGGTTTCCTTTTTTCAACACGTTTGGTGTATTTATATTTCTTGCTTTATCTAGTAATATAAATTAGTAAAGGGTACTTTTTGTCTGAGTAAGGTATTTGGACAAAAAAGAGAATCTAAATGGATATACTAGTGGTTTTCAAAAAAAAATAATTATGTTTTTTATATTTATCTTATATATTTTAATCTTTTAAACCTTTTGCGAGCATGAAATACCTTTAATACCAGCGTTATTAGATACTATACCCCTACAAAAAACGATGTATACCCCTACAAAAAACGATGTACTAACCTACAAAAAACGATGTACACCCCCACTTTCAAATTGACAAAGTGGGGGTGTTTGATACAATAAATACTGTAATAAAATTTTTAAGCATTATTTTTTTTCAATGGTTACTTATAATACAAGGAGGTTTATTTCTATGTCACATTCTAATGAACTTGTAGCTCGAAAGGTGGTACATATGAACGATTTGTATAATCAGAAAGCTGTAGAGCACAATGATTTAATTACCAGTGTAGCAAAAATGGATAAAGTTCCTCTTAAAATATTCGAATTAGCTGTTTCCTGTTTAAATACTGAAAATAATCTACAAAATAATACAATTCACTTATCGAAAGAAACCTTATTCTCCTTTTTTGATGGATCTAGTAGTAGTAAACATACGCGTTTTAAAGACGCGTTGAGAACATTGCATGAACAAGCTATTTTTGAAGTGAAAGAACCTCAAAAAAAAGAAGGGAAATTTGATTACTCAATTATTTCTCCTATTTCCAGAAGTAGCTGGAATGACTATAATGATTCAGTTTCAATTAAATTTACAGATGATATTATGCCTTACTTAATGGAATTAAAATCAAATTTCACACAGTATCTTATTACGGATATTATAAAATTAAACAGTAAATATAGTATCATTTTATATAAATGGTTTTCTATGAACTATAATCAGTATGAGATTTATAGTACGAATGGACAACGTAGAGATGAACAATTAGGACTATTAAAAAACCCCTATATCGATATGCAAGAATTACGTAGAATAACAAATACTTTAAATGAATATAGTAGATTTGATCATTTTGAGTTGAGAGTCTTAAAAAAAGCAGTAGATGAAATTTCAGAACACACACATTTCATTATTACCTATAAAAAGATAAAAAAAGGACGTTCTATTGTAGGAATACAATTTTATATTGAGAAGAAGAAAAAGATACTAGCTCCCGTTGATTACAAAGAAAATGATCCCATTTCTCAAAAATACCAACAAGATAAAGAAGAAAACGAAGACCAATTATTAGTATTATCTATGCAAAGCCCGTACACAAAGTTGTTATTAGAACAATTATTAATCAATCAATATGATTTAATTGATAAAAAAGTGATGGTTGGTCTACAAAGAACAGTATTTCCAAAGTATGAAGAATTAACCAATGTACAAGGTCGGAATTCAGTGAAAGAACATATCCAATATGTAGCTGCACATAGAATCCCATCTTCAGCTAAAGAAAATATCGTAAACTATTTAAAAGCAGCCATAGAAAATTATCTTAAAACTGTTAAAACAAATAATGTCTTTAGAGGTGAATAATAATGGCTGATATGACGATAAAAGAACTAGCAGATGAATTAGGAGTATCAAAACAAGCAATTCGTAAACATTTAGAAAAGTTACCACCAACTTTATCGGTAACTAAAAAAGAAAATGCCATATACCTAGATACTGATGTATCAAGATATGTTAGAAGTAAGGTTACTAGGGTTACCGACAACGTTACTGGTAAGGTTACTAGTAATCAATTTCATGAAAAAGGAACTAAAAAAAAACTGAAAAGTGAGGGAAAACCTACAAATACTTATGAAGTTGAAAAAATACTTACAGAACAATTAAAAATAAAAGATAAACAACTTGCAGAGAAAGATAAGCAAATACAAACCATGCAAAAATTACTTGATCAACAACAACAACTATCTCTTCAAACAAATAAACAAATTGAAACATTACAGCTTCAATTATCTAATGAATCAGCAGAAGATTTGATACGTTCAACTAATAATTCATTATTTAATGATGAAAATGAAAATAGTGAATTGGTTGAAAATAAAAGCTTTTTTAGTCGAATTTTCAAAAAATAATCCAACTAAAACAAGAGAAAAGGAGTTGCTTTAACATGAATAAACATGATTTTGTCCGTCTAATGGCTGTAAATGAGGATCTAACAATCGATGAAGCAACCGCAATGACTAACAGTGTCTTAAAAGGCATTTCAGAGGCTTTAAAGAAAGAAGAATCCCTTCATTTTGTTGGTTTTGGAAAGTTTGACATTGTTCAGCGAGCCGCACGAAAAGGTCGGAATCCAAAAACAGGAGAGGAACTCTTTATTCCTGCCCAAAGAAAGATTACATTTAAACCTGGCAAGCATTTAAATGATCACGTGTTAAATGAGTCCAAGCAAAAAAGAAAATAGCCTAGTTTTAGCTTTTTATCTTGATATAAGATACTTAATTTCGTTCCATAAAACAATGTAATCGTGTATTGGAGGGAGATATAAAAAAAGAACCCTATTGGAATAGGATTCCCGACACACGATTTTATAGAATTTCATGTATGAATCTCTCCTTAATTTAAGATAATATAGTTAGAATAATTTGATAGAATAAAATCTAATGAAAAAAAATAGTTTAAGATATGACTATACAAAATGGAGGAGGAATAAGATGCTAGAAGTTAGTCATCTAAGTAAACAGTTTGGCAGTATAAAGGCAGTGAATGATCTTTCATTTTCTGTTAGAAAAGGAACCACATTTGCATTTCTTGGAACAAACGGTGCCGGAAAATCAACGGTGATTCATATGATCATTGGATTACTGAAGCCTGACAAGGGAGAAATCAATTTTGATACCGACACACTCCCAGAAGAAATAGGAGTTGTCTTTCAAAATCATCGTTTAGACGATGATTTCACAATTGAAGAAAACTTAATGATTCGTGCCCAACTCTATGGAGTTAGTAAAGCGCACGCACAAAAACGTGTGGACGAATTACTCCAAGCGATTGACCTCACTGATAAACGAGACCGAATTTATGGGGAATGTTCTGGAGGAGAAAAAAGAAAGACGGATATTATTCGAGCCCTTTTGAATCAGCCTCATTTCTTAATTTTAGACGAGCCCACAACAGGATTAGATGCTGAATCACGTGAAGAAATTTGGACATTTTTAAAAAAGCTACAATCAGATTTTGGAATGACCATTTTCCTAACTACTCATTATATCGAAGAAGCGGAGTATGTGGACTATGTCGTTATCATGCATGAGGGGAAAATTGAAGTGGAAGGCACACCAGATCAATTAAGAAGAGACTACTCAAAAACAATACTAAAACTGGTTTCCAAAAATGAAAAAAAACTTCTTTCTTTTCTACAGAACTACTCTTATCCATTCGAATACAAAAACAATCTATTTTTTATTGAAATAAATCATAGTAAAGAAGCCATTCCGATTCTGCAGCAAGCAACAGATTATATTTCAGATTTTTCAATTAAAAAGGCGAACTTAGAGCATGTTTTTTTACAAGTAACGAAACAAATAAAAAGGAGGGGAAATAGATGAATACCCTGATTATGCGCCATATCAAATTATTTCTTAAAGATAAAGCGAGTGTCTTCTTTTCACTCCTATCGGTATTCATCATTATCACGCTGTATCTTCTTTTTTTATCTGAAAACATTACCTCTAGTTTGCCTGTTTTTGATGATCGGAATGCTTTTGCCTTTCTGTGGATGTTTTCAGGTGTACTCGCTGTAACCACAGCCACCGCTTCACTTGGAGCACTTGGGAAATGTATGGAGGATCGTGTCAGTAAAAAAAGTGAAGACTTATTAATTACAAAAATTTCGAATCAAACACTAGCTTCCTCCTACATCTATTATTCATTTATCATTGGATTTATTTTTACTCTTCTTTTATTTATAGGTGGTTTTATATACACATGGTTGGTATTTGATCTTTTTTTACCACTATCCATTTCACTCGCACTGATTCTTTTGATTAGTACACTGATGCACACGCTCATTTTTTATCTCATCATTTCTAGCTTAAAAACAATGAGTGCCTTTACTGGTTTTTCAACTCTTGTAGGAACTCTCATTGGATTTTTAGCAGGAATTTACGTTCCGATAGGGGTACTCCCTAGTTATTTACAAAAAATTATGATCTTATTCCCTGCTACACAAGTTACCGCTTTATTGAGAAGCACACTGATGAAAGACATACTTATTCCAATCAAAGAACTTGTACCAGATAGTGCCTATGAGAACATCATCAAAACACTGGGTGTAAAACTACAGTGGAACGATTTCATTATCTCCAATCAATTTTCTTGGATATACCTACTCCTTTTAACCTTCATTCTTTTCCTTATCGTTATATTTACAAATAGGAATAAAACCACGTAAATGTGGGATTTAGGATACATGATTTTATGTCAAATAGTGTATTCTAAAAATAAAGAATGAGTTTGTCACAATAAGAATTGTGACAAATTAAATAATTTATTTAATTAGCTTATACTTCTTAATAATACATTTCACTAATGTTGCATTAATTTTTTAACCTATATGTTTGGCCATGATTGTTTTTTTACTTACCGTACTTATCAAGCTTGACCTTAATTTGAAATAGAGAATTTTCCGTATTTTGAGCTGTTTTAAATTGGTTTAAATTGAAACGTATGAGAATATTAGACAATTATTTGGTCCTATATAAGTGAAAAACGTCGCAATTCCTGGTAACAAAAATAAATAGCAGTAAAAATTTTCTGGGAAAATTCATTTCTTGAGCATCAATAGACTTTCTTAAATTCAACAAAACATCTTGTGATTAAATAAACAATGTGTAACCTGAATAATTCATACCTCTATAATTTAAGCTGGTTTCTTGAATAAATTAATCGTTCTTGGAAAAATTGGGAATTTTTCTACAAAATAGTGCGTTCTCGAAGTAGATTTTAACTAAATGAACCTT
>NZ_JBGQQY010000059.1:0-12377 GCF_045528545.1 Ruoffia sp. FAM 26254 | reverse complement strand
TTTAGAGACCGTATTTTACTTATGACGCGATTATATGTCCCTCAGACAAATAAAAAAGATCAAGCAACAACTTATGCTGCTTGATCTTGATTAAAATGAGTCATCAACCCTATTTGACAAAGAGCCATAAAAAATATATATAAAAACTCTGAGCCAATGTCATGAACTAACATCGGATCAGAGTTGTTTTGTTAATGATTGATTATTTAATGTTCATTCGGATCGTTTTCTGCATCTGCATGAGTCGGGTGGACTGTTCCTTCTAAGTGATCGGGTCCAGCATATATTGTATATAACTTAAGTGGTTTAGCTCCAGTATTCTCGATATTATGCCACTTATTTGCGGGCACAAATACAGCATCATCATCAGATACTTTTATTTGTACATTTAAATCATCTTCAGTTGGCCCCATCTTACATAAGCCTTCACCATCTTCAATTCGAATAAATTGATCAATGCCTTCGTGTACTTCTAAACCAATATCATCACCTGGTTGAATTGACATGACAGTTACTTGTAATTTTTCGCCTGTCCAAATTGTCGTACGATAGTTATTATTTTCCTTCGTTGCATCTCCGATATTTATTACATACGGCTTTTTACCATGGTCCTTGTAGTCAAATTCCATATTAAATCCTCCTCGTAATAGTTCACACATCTAAAATACATATGTTACATAGACAATAACATTTACATAAAAGTTTGTCAAATAATATAAATGTTGTTTATAAAAAAAGTATTGAGGGAGCAAAATATATTTATATTAAACAATGATTTGAAGGGGCACAATGAGAGAATAGTTTTCTAGATTTAAAGGCAAGCTTATAAGGCAAAGGTATAGTTATACGAGAATAGTCAACAACAGATAAATGAATCACTTATATAAGCAATACAAGTGAGGGTGATGTGTTGTTAGATCGATATTATCAACAATATAAAAAAGAAGTTATAAAATCAATTGATATTCCTGAAGAGAATTTATTAATAACGATCGAAACAATTAATCAACTAAAAAATTATTTCACCGAAGCTGTTGAAAAGATTGATCAAATAAATAACTCGAATTAATCAGGTACAAGCTATTAAGAGCCCCCTTAAATCCAAACGAGGATTAAAAGGGGGCTCTTCTTAAATAAAACTATTTAACTGCTTTAATACTATCTATTAATACTTTAAAGAAAAAGCCAAGACCAATTGTTAGTAGAATATGCCCAATACCAGCAATCCCAGACATCATTTCGGATGATTCCATTCCCATCACAATCATTGATCCATGGATTAACATAATTAGTAAAGATAAGCCTAAACCGGATTGGTAGAACATAATGAATTTTTTATAATGGCGGTGTGCGCTTAATTTAAATTGGTGTTCAAGAATTAATACAATTAAGAAAAAGAACATTCCTAAAATTAAAGTGTGTGTGTGTAATACCCCTAATTGAGTATAGCCAGTAAAGTCATAAATTCGAGCGAATTCACGATCAAATAATCCGAAAGCCAGACCTAAAATCATATAAATCATACTCGTACGTGCTAATTTGTGTTGCATATTACTCTCCTTTTGTGTTGTTTAAGCCATGAAGTAACCAAGAAATCTTTCGATTGTATTCTAAGAGAAGTGTTTGTGAATCCCACTCATTGGCGATAAATTCAGTTAAACTATTTGTAACCAATGACATGACAAAGTATAAAAAGCTCATTGCTTCTTTTTTATTTGAGATATCAAGGTGGTTCTTTTCTAATATCGAAAACCAATGATCAAACATCTTTGATTCAGATGGAACTTTACGACGTCTCGAGAATATTAATTGATCACTTCCTGTTAAGAATTTGATTTGTTTCCATCGAATATCCTGATGATCGAGGTGACTAATTTCCTTCAAGTAATTCGCAATCCCATCAAATAGGGCATTCTCACTTTGTTGAATGTGCTGCATAATATCAATATGAATTGCGCGTGCAACGGTTGATATTAAGTAATCATTCGCATCAGCCAAATCTTTAAAATACTTATAAAAAGCGCCCCGAGACATATTCATTAAAGAAATGATTTCCGACACCTTCACTTGACTCAGCGGCTGATCGTAAAGAACATCCAATAAAATCAATTCAATCTGTACGCGTTTTTCAGCATCTAAATGTAAAAAAGTATCTTTTGGAATATCAAAACCTCCTCTATAACTTATTAGTGACAGAGTGTCACTATGTGAGTATAGCACGAGAGTGACACTTTGTCATTAATGATTAAAAAAATTAATATTTGCTTAGTTAAAGGGTTGGTGGTAAGTTTTACTTGAACAAATTATTCATAAAGGAGGGCAAATAATGATTGAAAGAGAAGAGTTATTTGACTACATTGAAGATAAATATAAAGTTAAACCCGACCATCCTTGGGATACCTTTGAGAATTATGCAGCCTTGAGACATAAGGACAATGAAAAGTGGTTTGCCCTTGTTATGGACATCACTCCAGATAAGATTGGCCTAAAAGGAGATAAGAAAATCTATGTCCTGAATCAAAAAGTGAGAAATGAATTCATCGGCATGCTCAGAAAAACAGAGGGGATTTACCAAGCTTATCACATGGACAAAGATAATTGGGTGACCATTAATTTGAGAGAGATGGATTCAATGGGTGATATTGAAGATTTAATTGAAGAAAGTTTTGATTTGATGAAATAGGGTTGAGTATAAAGAAGATATATTAAATCAATTCAAAAGGAGTTTTCATATATGCTTGGTTTACCTAGAGGTGAAGTGTTTTTAGTTCCCTGGACAGGTGAATGGGAAAAAGAATTTTTACTAGAGAAAAGAAGAATCCAAACTAAGATTGAATCCTATCCAGTTAAAATCCATCACATTGGTAGTACTGCAGTAAAGTATTTAAGTTCAAAGCCTATTATTGATATCGCCATTGAAATTGAGCAATTTAGGGATGGAGAAAAGTGTATTTCGGCCTTAGAATCACTTGGTTATACTTATCATGGTACAAACATATTACCCGATCGACATTATTTTACTAAAGGAGAACCTAGAACTCATCAAATTCATATGTATCAAACTGGAAACGAACATTTGGTAGATCAGTTAGATTTTAGAGATTATTTGAGAAATAATAGTCAAGTCAAAAATGAATATGAAACATTAAAGATAGAATTATCAAAAATAAACAAAACAAATAAGCATAAATATGCTGAGGAAAAAACTGCATTTGTTCAATCGATATTGAGAAAAATCAATCATCCTTAATATATGAATGAAGTTTAAAAACCATGACCATCTTTGGAGTAGTATTGATTATAGCCTTCATGAGTAAAAATGAATAAAAAAAAGGTTTCCTATCAGCCTTTGAAAGCTGGTAGGAAACCTTAGTGAAGCTATTATGGAGATGAGGAGATTCGAACTCCTGTCCAAATATCTCGCCACTTACGAATCTACGTCAATAGTTTATCCATTTAAAGTTTGGCTCACTGTTAGCCGATAAACGGGCATCGCAGTTCGCGAGTCTGGTAATCTCTTATTTAACTTGCAGACGGAAAGTTAAATCGTATCCCACTGAATTTGAGACCGGCATCTGAGCACATGGGCGATGCCAGGCCGATCTTCACCCGCAGTTCTTAGGCTGCTAAAGCGAAATTATTGTTTGTTTTGTTTGCAGTTATATTTAACTGTAGCGTTTTTAGGAAGTCGCTGCCTTCCTGACGCATCATAAGTTCGAACAATACCTGTCGAAACCAAGACATCCCCGATATGATACTCAACTAGTATAGCACGGAGAGTATCATAAGTCAAACTTAGTCAGTCTTTTATCTACTCCGACTCTAACTGAAACGTCTTCTCAGTGACTTGAGTAATTTCTTCCGGATTGTATCTGACTTCTTTCATTTGAACCTTGCCTTCTTTATCAACAACAATTGCTGTTGTAGAAACTGTACCAAACTCTTGATACCCACTTAGGAAAATCGAAGAACTTTGTCTAGCATACTCTTTGTCTAAATGCTCTGGGTAATGCTTAAAGTCTGGATTAGGTGTCTTGTCTTGAAAGCTTTTAATCATTTGATTGACAGATGGGGCTTGGTTCGCCTCAAGCATTTGAGTTAAATCACTTTCAGATTGAGTTTGACGGTACTTAGATAAATCATCTTTCGTATTACTCACACTATGAATCCCATCGGATAGGGGAGTCATAGCATCCGAGACATTATCATATAGATACAGGTCATCTAGTGTTCCAAATAATAAATTATACCCATCATAGTTCAGGCGGTTCTTTCTTAATTCCTTCGCATACTCAATAGCAGTCATATCGCCTTTAAGAAAATTCGAAATCAACTCACCACGCGATGTTAATTCAACCGGTTCATGCTTTGTAAAAGGCTGATTAGTCAAAGCGGCAAAGCGACCTGTCTTTGTCATGGCTAACCATGTTCCGCCAGCTTTCATATCACGGCCACCAATAATGTTTGGCTCATCTTCCCAGAAATGAATCGCCTTACTTTCTCTATGGTAAGACTCATCCCGGTTAGCAATTAGTACGAATGGATACGGTCTATCCGCATCTTTATTGAATGTAATTAAGCACATATGTGTCACCTCCTATATTATACTTATTAATTCATCTTCATTTGATAGTATATCATTAAGATATAAAATAAATATGAATTTGCTTCAAGTTCAAAAAATAATATATAATTAAATAATTAGCTATTTAGTTATATAATGATATGAATGTGAATTCACATGGGAGATTTTCATGCAAAAAAATACCTACACAAAGGTATTTAAAAAAACAAAGTATATCATTATAACTTTTTCACTAATCATGATATACTAAATTTGTTGGAAATTTATATTTGACAATCGAAAAAGAAATTTGAGGAGAGAAATATTTATGATAATTGGAATTCCGAAAGAAATTAAACCAAATGAAGATCGCGTTGGTATGACACCTGGTAACGTGCAAACGTTAGTGGATGCAGGTAATACTGTGTATGTTGAAAAACACGCTGGTGACGGATCAGGTTTTACTGATGAGGAATATATTGAAGCTGGCGCAGAAATCAAAGATGATGCAAAAGACGTATGGGCCGCTGATATGGTAATTAAAGTAAAAGAACCTCTACCAGCAGAATATGATTACTTCCACGATGGATTAATCTTATTCGCCTATCTACATCTTGCGCCTGAATTAGACTTAACTCAAGCATTATTAGATAAAGGCGTAATTGGTATTGCATACGAGACAATGGTTGAAGACGGTACGTTACCATTACTTACTCCAATGAGTGAAGTAGCAGGACGTATGGCTGTTCAAATTGGTGCTCACTTCTTAGAAAAACATAATGGTGGACGTGGAATTCTATTAGATGGTCTACCAGGCGTGAGCAGTGCCCACGTTGTTGTTATTGGTGGAGGAATCGTGGGATACAACTCAGCGAGACTCTCAGTTGGTATGGGAGCTAAAGTAACAATTTTAGATATTAATCCACAACGTTTAGCTGAATTAGAAGACTTATTAGGTGGACAAGTTGAAACACTAATGTCTACTGAAGAAAATATTGCGAAAGTAATCCAAGATGCTGACGTGGCTATTGGTTCTGTATTAATCCCAGGACGTCGCGCACCAATCTTAGTAACTGAAGATATGGTTAAAACAATGAAAGAAGGATCTGTGATCGTCGATATCGCTGTTGACCAAGGTGGTAACTTTGAAACAACGACTCACGCGACAACACATAAAGACCCTGTATACATTAAACATGGTGTTGTTCACTATACAGTTGCGAACATTCCAGGTGCTGTACCACGAACTGCGACATTAGGATTAACTAACGTAACATTACGTTACGCACAAGAAATTATCAACAAAGGTGTTAAAGAAGCAGCTTTAGGTAACTCAACAATCTTAACAGGAATTAATACTTATAAAGGTATTCTTACTCAAGAAGGTGTTGCTGAATCACAAGACCGTGAATTCACTGACGTACATGAGTTATTTGATAAATAATTAAATGAATGAAGGTTTAACCCGGGAGCAGAGATGCTTCTGGGTTTTTGTGTTTTTTAAGGTTCTTTGTCAAATAGTGTTGGTAAATATTTAAGGCGATAGATTTAGTTCTATCGTCTTTTTTTATGTAAGTATATTAGTCATCTGTTGGATGAGAGTATATTCGTCTATAGAGCTGCTTCGTCACAAAAATACAATGGGCGTACAGGTTCAGCATTAAGTTGTTGAAGCTGGGTTGAGATTAAAATACGACATCTTAAGTGACCGTAATTGCGATAACCATAGCCAGATCGTTTAATCATCTTGATTTTGTTTACGGTACCTTCCACAACCCCATTCGAGAGTGTATAAGTTAAGCTGTTTTCAATATCTAACGCGTAGGAAGTTAAGGTTCGAAACGCCGTTCTCACTTTGTGTGGGAAGACATATTTCTTACTTTCCATTAAGGTAGTCTCAAACGCTTGGAAACGCCGGTAGCGAATGGCCTCAATCAGTCGGTGCACAAAGTCATAAGTGCGTGCCAGTTGAGCATCCAGTTGGATTAAATAGTCTACCATGCCTTGTTCACTGATCAACCCATCAAATAATCGATGGGTATGATAGTGGGTAAAATCCAACGCTTCGCGCGGCTTCAAGAGCAGCTTCCACAATCGTTTAAGCTTGGTATAATCCCGGGGCTGAGTATAGCGTAGCCGATTCATAACCCGAATGCGATACACGTTTAACACTCGGTTTAAGAGCTGAACGATATGGAAGCGGTCAATAATGACATGGGCATTCGGGAATAACCGCGGTAAAAAGTCTCGATAAGGGGAATACATGTCCATGGTGATGGTTTTCACCTGCCGCCGTTCTTCCAGTGAGAACCGTAAGAAATAAGCCCTTAAATACCCTTGAGTTCGGTCTTCAAGGATATCCACCATTTGATGTGTCGCGTTATCCATTAACACACACGACATTGCCCTGGGCACATTTTTAACCGATTTAAATTCATCGATCGCCAAGTGGGACGGTAAGCGGCTAGGCTTAGGATTTAGGTTGTCCCCATAGGTTTTTAATTGACGGATGACCGTCGTAGTTGAAACATTCAGGTGTTGGGCGATGAAGGTCATGGACTGCATCTGAGCTAATTCTTCAATGATGACATACTTCACCGCATTAGAAATAAAACAACGCCGACGAGTTAAGGAAGTGACAGCTACTGTGGCCCACGGCAATGTTTACACAAATAGCGTTGTTTCCTTAACTTTTAATAGATAGGCTGAAAGTTGTATTGTCCCAATAAAACGACGGAATTCATCGTACCGTTTCGTATGATATCATGACTACTTTGATTTAGACAGCCACAGTGAGAACAGGCTTGAGGCAGATGATCGAGATCCCCGTCATCGTGAGGACTTTCGATGGGCACCTTCACATCCAGGGACGTCGTTTGAACCGACGGACGGAATTGTTGAACATCTCCATAGGATTTTTCTTGTAAACCATGCGTTAATTTAATGTGAGGGTCTTTAATTCCTAGTAAAAGAGCGGTAGAATGTAAGTAAGCAATTTTGATTTCCTTTCTTATGTGTTTGGTCGTACTTACATCATAACGGAAATCACTGGCTTTTTGTGTATACAAAAATAGTGCGGGTGATTTCTCACCAACACTAAAAATTATAGAACCTTTTTTTGTATAGGGAATTGATTATTTATGTGATAAATAGGAATTGAGGGTGCTTGGCTAGGGAATTGAACCCCCTCAACTCCATTATAGCTTTACTAAGGTTTCCTAACAGCTTCTAAACGCTGGTAGGAAGCCTTTTTTAATTCTAAAGCTTTGCTTACAATTGCTATAAACCATTACCAACCATTACCATTTCCATTACTACTCGAAAAATGGTAATGGTTTTTAGTTCTGGATTTTTAACGGCAGCTTTTACTATCTTCGTAGTATTTTCAATAAGAAAGATGTTATCGTAATCTACTACTATTAGTTTATTGTCATCAATAGAAACAATCTCTATATATTGAAGTAGAAAGGCATAGACTTCAACTTCTGTTTGAAACTTTTCAATTACTAGTTCTCTTAAATCCTTGTATATATCAAAAAGATTTTATTTTAGTTTTGCATATTTTGTTTCAATTTTTTACTATTTAATTCCAAATATCCCTGAGTTCAATGGAGAAAAAGCAAACCAAACATAAATACTTATTGCTATTATTACTATCGATATAAAATATAAAAAAAGTAACAAAATACTTTTTAATGTAACCTTCTTGTGCAGAACATTATTTTTTATATAAAGAAATAATGTTCTTAAACAGACTGCCAACAGAATGATAGATATAATTCCTATTGGATAATAGCCTAGAGAATACTTTTCGGGGAGTATAATATATAAGGCGTATATTCCAATGAACAAAAAATCTATCGACAATAAAGTAAAAAAGTCTTTTTTTTCAACCAATTTCAATCCACTCCTTTGTTCCTAATTTGACATAATCTCTGAAATCCTTTCAAAAAGGATTTCTCTTAAGGTCAAGTGAAGTACTATTCCTACAATAAATATTTTTTTCTTATACAATAGAGATCCATTAAATAATTTTTAATCAACCGTATATTTACTTATTATATCTCTTTTTTACTAATATTAGTTATCTTTCCTATTAACATCGAAAAAAGGGTAATGGTTTTTAAATTCAAGTTAACAAACTTCTTTAATTTTCCATAAATCTAGCAAATTTATCTGCGGTGTCTTTCTTTTCTTCTTTAGTAACATGAGCATAGATATTCATTGTTGTTTGAATATCCGTGTGTCCTAGGCGAGCCTGTACATCTTTTATTGAAGCTCCCATAGAGAAGAGGATACTACAATGCGTGTGTCGTAACCCATGAACGGTAATTTGTTTGAGTCCATTACGCTTTTGCACATTTCTCATACGGTTATTGGGAACATTAATTGAATAGAAATTATTTCTAGTATTCGCAAAAACATTCTGATCGTGTGTATTGGTATTAAATCCAAGTTTCAGCATGAATTGAGCCTGATACATCTTCCACAGCTTTAAAAGCTTCATAGAGTCATAATCCATATCAATCACTCTTCGACCTTTCACCGTCTTCGTAGGTTGCATGATAATCTTATTATTTAAGCCCCTAGTAAGTGTTTTACTAATGTTGAGTGTAGATGTATCAAGATCAATATCCGACCATTTAAGAGCTAGTATTTCTGATTTTCGAGCACCACTGTACGATAATATCCTAAAGTACGTATATCCGTTTATATCTAAATTTTCAACCATTGTATCTTTAGTTATATTCAAATTTAAATTCTGTTTTAGAACGGTGTCTATACATTCAAAGTATTTCTAGTAATAACACAGTTTATTGATACGCATCAATTATTACAGCGGTTACCTCTTGTATACTGTAGATGTAACAAAAATACAAATGCGGAGGATTTATAGAAATGGACAAAAATATAGCAAATGACATAAATGGAAAATTAAACTTTTTACTGGAAGACCATGGTGTAACATTTGATGATTCTAATATGGCTGTAGACTCTTTAGATACTTTTCACAAAAAAGCAGACGCTTTGTTAGTCGCGCATAACTGTGAGATACCAGAAGCAGCGCATGATATTACTGGCTTGCAGCCGAAATTAAATATGCTGATTCAAGGGCATGGAGCGGAATTTGATGATTCGAATTTAGATCCCAATAGTATAGATACTGTCCTTCAAAAACTTGAGATTCTACAAGATGAACATGGTGCATAAAAGAAAAAGAGTCGCTATCTTAACGGATAGTGATTTTTTTATTCGAATGTTTAAATGAATGTAAGAGATTGATATAAATCAATTCGCAAACAAAATATTCGGTCTATACTAACTGTGTAATCAAAACATTCAGAGTAATGACTAAAAAATAAAGGAGAGAGAAGATGATGACGATAACGTTTCAATTAGAAAAATTGACCTGTCCATCTTGTATGCAAAAAATCATAGACAATGTAAATGAATTAACGGAGATAGAAACAATAAAAATTTTATTTGATAGAAGCAAAGCAAGAGTAGTATTTGAAGACAATAAAATATCAGAAGAAGAAATTCTTCATAAGATTGAAGAGATTGGATATTCAGCAAAGAAAATATAATAACGTATGAAAGTTGATTGGGGTCAATTTTAAATGAAAAAGCGCAGGGTATACTGTAGTCAACAAGTACAAACTAGGAGGAGAAAGAAATGGGTTTTCAGCAAAAAATATTAAGCAGTAAAAATAAAATCACACTTATCTCAGGAATTTTAATCGTTATAGGATTTATTGCACACTTTGGTTTTGGAAACACACAAGTTTTTAATATCGCATTCATTATCGCATCTATTTTAGGGGTGGCACCAATCGCCATTCAAGCTTTTGGGGCTTTAAAGGTAAAAGTAATTTCAATTGATGTGTTAGTAACCATCGCAGTAATCGGTGCTTTCCTCATTCAAAACTATGAAGAGTCAGCTATCGTAACGTTCTTATTCTTATTCGGTAGCTGGTTAGAGGCTCGCACATTGAACTCTACTCGTTCAGCGATTAAAGAATTGACAGAAATGGCACCAGAAGTAGCTTTTAAACAAATGGAAAATGGTGAATTTGAAGAAGTTGATGTATGGGATGTTGACGAAGGCGATATCCTACAAGTCCGTACAGGTGGAAAAGTTCCAGTTGATGGAACGGTTGTTATTGGTGAAGGTCACATTAACGAAGCATCAATCACTGGTGAAGCGGATCCGGTTCGAAAAGAAACAGATTCAGAAGTCTTCGCAGGTACAATTTTAGAAAATGGAACCCTACAAATTCGTGCAGACCGTGTAGGAGAAGATACAACTTTCGGTAAAATTATTGAGCTTGTTGAAGAAGCTCAAGATTCAAAATCAGAAGCTGAACGCTTTATTGACCAGTTCTCGCAGTGGTATACACCAACTGTCTTAGTCTTAGCGTTTATCGTGTGGATTTTTAGTCAAAATATCGAGTTGGCCATTACAATACTAGTACTCGGATGCCCAGGTGCATTAGTCATTGGAGTACCTGTTTCTAACGTAGCTGGTATCGGAAATGGTGCAAAAAATGGTGTATTATTAAAAGGTTCAGAAGTAATTCAAGACTTTAGTAAAGTTGATACGATTCTATTTGATAAAACAGGAACTCTAACTGTAGGTAACCCAGAAGTTGCCGAATTTAAAACCTATGGGGATGCAGATCAAGCACTAAGCTATCTGGCAAGTGTCGAGAATGAATCGGATCACCCACTCGCAAAAGCGGTTCTTTCACAGTTAGGCGATATTGAAATGTATCCAGTAGATGAAACAAACGTTGTAAAAGGTGGAGGAATCGTCGCAGAAGTCGATGGCCACCGCGTTGCAATAGGAAACGTCGCTTTAATGGAAAAAGAAAATATCCAATTAACAAAAGAAGCTCGTGAAGATTTTGAAGCCTACGAAAAACGTGGAAACTCATTAGTTATTACAGCAGTCGATGGTGAGTTGAAAGCTCTAATGGGGATTCGTGACCAAATTCGCCCAGGGATTAAACAAGATTTACAAGCGATGAAAGCTTTAGGTGTTAAGAACTTAATCGTACTATCAGGAGATAACCAAGGTACTGTTGATTTAGTCGCTGAAGAATTAGGATTAACAGAAGCCCATGGAAACTTACTGCCAGAAGATAAGGCAGACTACCTCAAAGAACTCCAAGCTCAGGGTCAAATTGTCGCATTCGTTGGTGATGGAGTAAACGATAGTCCTTCATTAGCCCTTGCGGATATTGGAATCGCAATGGGTAGCGGAACAGACGTCGCTATTGAAACTTCTGATGTCGTTTTAATGAACTCAAATATGAGCCGCTTGCCTCACGCTTTAGGCTTAACTAAAGCAACCGCCAATAATATGAAACAAAATATTGTCATTGCAGTTGTTACTGTACTTGTTCTTCTAGCAGCCGTTTTCTTCTCAGACTGGATGAACATGTCAATCGGTATGTTAGTACACGAAGGAAGTATCTTAGTCGTTATCTTAAACGGTATGAGACTATTGCGCTACAGACTCAAAGGAACTATGTAGAAACGGCGAACGCAAAAGAGGTTCATGTATAAAAAATACAATAAAAACTAAATAGATTACGATAGAATTTCCAATATAATATAGTCGAACAAATTTCGAAAAAAGGGAGTGTCAATAATTATGTGTAAATGAAGTACTCCTTCTATAAAATCGATTTATTAATTTGTTAATCTTTCAAACATTTTTTCTAGCTCTGCTTCAGCTTGTTGGAAGCCGCGGTGAATCCGTGTCAAAAAATTCTGATTGTACGTATCAAAACGGGAAACCAAAAAG
>NZ_JBGQQY010000058.1:0-12806 GCF_045528545.1 Ruoffia sp. FAM 26254 | reverse complement strand
AGTTCATCCGTGGTAAGATGGGTGTAGGTCATTTGTGGTCACTCCTTTGTATTCTTTGGTCGGAATTACAAGTTGAGTGTACCACAAATGGCTGTTTTAGTTGTCTAGCTTAATTTTACAATCGGCGTATGAATAAATGGTTAAAGAAATTAACTTTGGTTGGGTTATTAAGTAGCGTATTATTTGGTTCAACGGCATCTTTACAAGTATCTGCTGAGGAGCGCGAATTTGAAGGGGAGACTGTTTCTGTTGGTGTTGTTGGGACGGAGTATGAAGAAATTTGGCAATTTGTAGCTGAAAAAGCGTTGGAAGAAGAAGGTATAGAAATCGAAGTTGTTCTATTAACGGATTATAATATTCCTAATGAAGCTCTCCGAGATGGATCGATTGATTTAAACTCCTTCCAACATGATGTATTTTTAAACAATTGGAATCAAGAAAATAACGGTGATATTGTTACAATTGGCTATACTTACGCTGTACCTACAAGAATATATTCTGAAAAATACAATTCTTTAGATGAATTACCTGAAGGTGCAAAAATCGCAGTGAACGCTGCCCCAACAAGCTTAGGCTATAATATCCAAACATTAGTGCGTGCAGGATTAATTACTTTAGATGATAGTGAAGAATTACTACCTACACCTTCAAATATTGCTGATAATCCTAAAAACTTAGAATTGATTGAATTAGATGGCGCTCAAATTCCAGCTGCTGTATTAGATGTAGATGCAGCTTTTATTGACAATTCTTTCTTAGGTGGTACTAATTTTGTACCATCAGATGCTATCTATGTATTTGGCGATACGCCAGAGACCATCAATATTGACCGCGTTAATAATATCGCAGCACGTTCCGAAGATTCGGACAACCCACTTTATTTAAAAGTTGTGGAGCTATTTCAACAAGATGATGTTGCAGCAAAGATTGAAGAAATTACACAAGGCGGAAGCATACCAGCTTGGGATATCGTAAAAGAGGCTCAAAAAATTCAAACTCAAGATTAAGAGTAATTACTTGAACATTAATATAACAAAAAATACTAGTGTCCGTTGATACTAGTATTTTTTGTTATATGATAAATTCTATTATAATAAGGTTATAATACATAATATAATTATGTAGTGTTTAAATATATGAGAGAAATTAAAAATACTGGACGCCAAAAATTTATTTGATTTGTCTAAACTTTCGATGGACCGCGTTGGGTTAATCATTCTTTTAGCCTTTTTACTCGTTAATGTCCTTTATTTTAAATACATTCGCATATTCGTGGAAAATTAACATCAGTCTTCCACTTATTTTATTTTTGATTTTTTCATACTTTATACGTATTGAAATTTTAAACAATCAAATCATTCAAAGTAATGTGTTAGCCTTCGTGTCACAAGATGCTTCGATAGTGAATACGCGAATGTTAGCAATTAACGTAGATGGCCTTTGAATGGATGCGTTGAGTAAAATGGGTAGATACATTCGGTAATACCCTTTATAGTGAATCAATTTACTATGTTGATTAAAAAAACTGAGTGTATTGAATGAGTTAAGAATCCATATAATCTTATAAATTTATGTATGCAAAGTGTAACCTATATTGTTGCACCCGTAGTTACAATTAGTCATCTTACGCTTGGGAACGAACTGTATCATATTAATAATGCGTCATATTGTCTATTACAAAGAGCTACTTATTGGCCAGCTAAGACAGTATTTGTCTCTGTAGTAGATCCTGCAGCAGTGGTGAAGACAATAAAACTTATCAATTGTGTGGGTCAAGAACATCACTATATAACGATTATTGTTGAATACCGCTGCTTACAGATGTTCATCACATTTTAGTTATAGCTGAAGGAAGACTTACCTCTGATCCGCCCTCACAGAGTTAGTAAATAAGTAACTTATTTACTGAGATTGGTATTTGAGAACCTTTATATCTAACTGTTAAGAAGTATGCTGGCCTGTATATGTAATCCTATGCTACACTCAGAACGTTGAAGCAAGTTGATATATCCGAATTAGACATTCAACAGATGGACCGGTGGGCAAGTACCTTTATAGAATTTGTAAAAAAGCCACATGACAACAATATACTACAAGTGGAACAAGTAGACTTTAACTCTGACAAAGAAAATGATAGACCAATTTTATGAATATTTTAAGATCTAATGGGGTTGCTAAGGCAACTTTAGCAAGATGATTGGTTTTATTATACCTGATGCTGACCGAATTATTGCGGATAACTATGCACTATAATTGTAAAACATTAGTTGGGTTAGCCCCGTTTTTGACCAATAAAGGATAGTTTTTAATTCATTTAATTTAGCAGCGGATGGTTACTATTTGTGACCGTCCTTTTTTACAGCTGTAAAGTTAGGAACGCACATAATCCCATTTATGATATCAAATTAAAGCAATAAGATTGGATGCGCTTATGATTCTATAAGGAGTGAAACTTATGATAATTGAGTACCATTACATTTTACTTCCAGTTGAAGGATCACAACAATCAATTGATTCATTTAAACGGAGGATATCAGAAGGGTAAACAAATAGTAAGCTATACTTTGTTCATGTACTAAAGGAAGATAGTGATGATATTCTTGTTTTACAAAGAGAGTCGTTGTTAAACTCACTAGAAGATTATGTAAATAATGAGGGCGTTAGTCTGCATAAAGAGATACTCTATGGAGATCTAAGAACACAAATTGCTGTTGTTTCAGTTGATCGATGGTCCATTGATTTGGTTGTTATGAGGCAATATATCATTGAACAGATGCAAAACCGCATGATAAAGGGTCAGCAATTAAAAGTGAGAAAAGCTAGAAAATAAAACATCATTTTATTTTTCATATCCCGTTTAGAAAGCATGAGTTAGCGACCATAAACGTTGGCTTTAATAATTTAGTATTTATTATAGTTTTTCAATTCTCATTGGCACTTCATCTAAGTAACGAAATGATTTTTACATTTCATACAATCCTTTAATGAAATGCCCGTTGTTATTTTTTTACTTTTAAAGGTACGTACATTCAGGTTTTGTAAAGGACGTGTTATTTGTTATCAACCAATAGACGATTACAAGTAGAAGTAAGTTTACATATCAAGGTACTCAATATTTATTGACAAGCAGAAAACTTTGGCTTATTCTTAAGCGAGAACAAATGATTAATACAATTAAATAGCGATTCCATGTAGGGGGACCAGTATTGCTGGTTGAGATATTATCCGTGAAGATAATGACCCTTAGAACCTGATCTAGTTGACACTAGCGTAGGGAACATATAACGATTATGAAGAACAGTAAATAATACGTATGTGCACCCTAGAATCAGTCTAGGGTGCTTTTTTTGTGTCAATATTAAGGAGAAAGAGAAAATATGAAAACAATAATCCAAGAATTTATTTGTAATCCAGAAGAGTATAAAAGTTTCGATGAAGTAGCCATACAATTGTTCAGGTATCTTTACCAAAATAATCTGGCATATCAACAATATTGTCGAAAAAAAGGGATCGGTCTTAAGCAAGTTAGACATTGGAAGGACATTCCAAGTGTATCGACAGAGGCATTTAAGTCCAGCTTTTTAAGTGTAACTCCTGAAGAGGAATGCTCATATGTTTTTATGACGAGTGGAACTACGAATGGCAATAAAGGAAAGCATTATCACCGTGATCTAGACGTCTATGATCTATCAGCGAAAGAAAGTTTTAAAAATTTTGTAAGTGCAAAGAAATATCCCATGGCAATTTTATTTCCAGATGAAAAAAATATGCCTCATTCTTCTTTAAGCCATTATTTATCGC
Organism: Ruoffia sp. FAM 26254; assembly: GCF_045528545.1. NCBI lineage: Bacteria > Bacillati > Bacillota > Bacilli > Lactobacillales > Aerococcaceae > Ruoffia > Ruoffia sp. FAM 26254. The sequence continues at coordinate 9,005 of NZ_JBGQQY010000058.1, read as the reverse complement.
TATTAAAAGCTGATGGAACGAAAGATTCCGCACATTTTGTGTCAAAAGATGGGTTAGAGTTAGAAAAATTGATTGAATGGACTCAAAAACATGAGCATACGCCCGTAATGATTTTGGGTGCGAGTTACAATTATGTTCATTTACTTGATAGTTTAGAAGACAAAAATAAATCGATTCATTTGCATGAGGATAGCTTAATTTTTGATACAGGTGGATTTAAGAATTTCTCAAGGTCTTATTCAGAAAATGATTTCTATAAATTATTAAAAGATAGGTTTAAAGTCAAGACAAAAATAGTAAATATGTATGGGATGACAGAATTATCTTCGCAATACTATTCGAAGATTGAATTGGGTGGAAAGAATATAAAGCGAGGACCACATTGGATTCGTTTTAAAATTATTGATCCAATCACTGAGCAAGAAGTTCCTAAAGGAGAAATTGGCTTATTAGTACATGTTGATTTAGCCAATATCAACTCTGTACCAGCTATTCAAACAGGGGACTTAGCTATTGAAAGAGAGGGTGGCTTTGAATTAGTAGGAAGGCAACCATTGATTGAATCACGAGGTTGTTCATTATCTGCGCAACAATGGATAGAGGAGTATCAAAATGGTTCAAATTGAAAAAAGTGGTTATTTACCACCGATGGCAAAAGATTTAAAGATTAAGAATCGACAGATTGATTTTCAGGATGTATCAATTTCAGTGCCACATCCTGATGAAGATCAATTGAAAATTTTATCACAGCGAATGAAATCGGTAGGAAATCACTTGACTACAAATGAAATTATCACAGCAATTACTAAGGCGGTCGCAGTGTTATTAGATCGAAAACATCCTTTACGTCGTAAACTAGAAAAACTTCTGCCACTAATTACTGGCTTTAATCACGAAACGATTCGATTAAGTCTGACTCATTCACTGAAGACTTTTAGAGAACATGAATTGATGCGTTGGTTATCTGTGAATTTTGAAAATCCTCTAATCCTTGATCAATTTATAGCAAGTTCTCATGGGGGATTTACCAAGGCTGTTGGACCAAAATTAACGGTACATATTTGGGCAGGGAATGTACCAGTTCTACCTCTTTGGAGTTTAGTAGGAAGTCTATTAGTTAAAGGAAAAGTGATTGGAAAAGTTTCTAGTAGCGAACCTTTATTTATTGGTGTTTTCTGTCAATTATTGGTTGAAATTGAGCCTCGATTAGCAGATAGTCTTGCGATTGTTTCTTGGAAGGGGGGAGATACCGGTCGTGAAAAGATGTTATTGAATGAAGCTGAAGTAGTAGTTGGATATGGTAGTAATCGGACTATATCCAAACTGCAGCAACAAATAGGTCACAATACACATTTCATTGGTTTTGGTAATAAATTAAGTTTTGGTTTTCTACACAAGCTAGTTTTAGATAAGCAAAAAGCAGAAAACTTGGCTAAACAAGCTGCAAAGTCAGTGATTTACTACGATCAGCAAGGGTGTTATTCTCCCCAACTCTTTTTCGTAGAAAAGAATGGACAAACAAGTCCGCATGAATGGGCATTACTATTAGCAGGCAAACTTCAATCTTATCAGAATCGTTATCCTTTAAGAAATTTATCAATTGAAGAAGCATATGATCGCTCAAAATTTTATGAATCAAAAATGTGGGACGATCATTGTAAAGTAATTGTCCCTGAGGATCGCTCCTGGATAGTAAGCTACAGTGAGAAGCCTTTTCTTGAACCAACTCCCTTATCACGGGTGGTACAAGTTATTGCTATTGATCATTGGAAAAGTTTAGCAGAAATCATTCGTGACAAGTCGCAAGTCCTTCAAACAGTAGGAATCGCTGCGCCGACGGATGAATTATTTGACATTGCTTCCGATTGGGGAGCTTTAGGCATTACGCGCGTAACTAGCTTGGATAAAATGGTACAGTTACATGCCGGTTGGCATCAGGATGGTTATTCATTTCTGAAAGAACAGGTTCGGATGGTCGATATCGACCCTTCGGTTGTTTGTTCTTCAGAATTATTCAATTACTACATGGATTAGAGGGGGACATATCATGGAATTAGAGCTACAAAAAGTCTCTTATCAGTATAAAAACCAAAATTTTACATTGAAAGGAATTGATTGGCAGCTACCAACGGGTGAGATTCATTGCTGGTTGGGTCGTAGTGGGAGTGGTAAGTCAACCTTACTAGAGTTAGCAGCAGGGCTAAAAAATCCAACGAAAGGAAAAGTTTACCATCAAGGACACATAGTTACAAAGCCATCGAATAAGATTGGCTTTGTATTTCAAGAGGCTACTTTACTCAATTGGAAGACAGTTTTAGAAAATGTATTGTTGCCGATTCAATTACAACGCGAAATTACGGCAGAAGATATTAATTATGCAGAAGTATTATTAGAGATTCTTCAAATATCAGAATTTGCGGAGCGAATACCATCTACTTTATCTGGCGGACAAAAAAGTCGAGTAGCGATAGCAAGAGCATTAATTAAGAAACCCACACTTCTTTTTCTAGACGAACCATTCGCTGCTTTGGATATCATAACAAGAGAGGAGTTACAAAATGAATTATTGAGATTAAATAAAAGAGAAAAGATCGCGATGCTTTTTGTTACCCATGATGTAACTGAAGCTGCTTTTTTGGCAGATCAAATTGGGGTGATTAGTCAGGGTGAAATGAGTTCTCAAAAAAAATCTCCATCTTGGGAAGAGACAGAGATCAATCGGCGAGATTCTCAAACATTTAGAGAATATTGTAGAACTATTCGTCAATTGTTAGGGGTGGAACATGAATAAGAGAGCTTCGCTACTATCACTGTTAATGGGTGTGTTGTTATTATTCATCTGGGAATTGAGTGCTCAACAGGTATCTGAGCTGATTTTACCACGCCCACTTGCTGTTTTTTCCGTCCTTTGGAAAGGGATTCTCGATGGCTATTTTCTCCCTCATATATTGACTACACTCGTTGAACTAATCATTGGATTACTAATGGGTGGATTTTTGGGGGTATTACTAGGAATCATCATCGGGGAAAGCCCGTTTTTGAAAAATGTATTTTCTGTGTATATCGTCATTTCACAAGCTATTCCTAAAATCGCTTTGGCTCCATTATTCATGTTGTGGTTTGGATATGGTATGATGTCGAAAATTGTTATTACTGCTTTGATTTGCTTTTTTCCATTATTAGAAGCAACTGCCAGTGCGATTCAACATGTTAACTCAGATCAATTAACTTTGTTTCGTTTGATGAATGCCTCGCGATGGCAAACATTATGGTATCTAAAGTTTCCAGCTGGTTTGCCTACGATTGTTCAAGGACTTCGTGTTGCTGTAGTTCTCTCACTAGTAGGTGCTTTAGTGGGGGAGTTTATAGGCGCAAAACAAGGGCTAGGTGCATTGATTATTGCATCACAAGGAATGATGGATACAACTTTAATGTTTGCTGTTCTGATTCTATTAGCAATATTAGGCTGTATACTATATGGATTAGTTAATATTCTGGAAAATCTATTATGGTATAGCAAGGAGAATAAAAATGAGAAAAATTAAAATAGGGCTAGTGTTAATATTTATAGCAGTGTTAAGTGCTTGCAGTTTTCAAACGACGAATTCATTGACAATAGCCAATTGGAGTCAATTAATTGTTGAACAGACGAATTTATTGGCAGAAGAGGAACATGGATTCTTTAAAGAAGCTGGTATAGACTTGTCGATTATTCCGGGAAATGGCGGACAAGATGCGTTAAAAAATATGTTAACAGGACAAGCTGATATCGCATTCACCGATCCTGGTGCAGTTTATAGTGCTCTCGCTAATGGCGAAGATTTAGTTATTTTATATACGGTATATCCACAAAATGTTTTTAATGTAGTTACGATGGATAATCATATTCAATCTCCAAAAGATTTGAAAGGAAAAACCATTGGTATATATAGTCGGTCAAGTGGAACATATCAAAATTTATTAGTATTATTGCATCAAGCAGGTTTATCAGAATCAGATGTAGAATTATTAGATGTAGGTATTGCTAATTTTTCACCGTTGATTCAGGGACAAGTGGATGCAACAGCCGCAACCGATACAGCCTTAGTTCCGGCCATAAGGGCGGGTTTAAGTGCTCCAAATATTTTTGAAGTGCGAGACTCTTTGAATATACCGAGTGATTTTTTCGTAGTAAAACGATCAACCTACGAAGAAAAAGAAGCGCTGTTAAGGGATTTCATTCTCGCCTATAAAAAAAGTGCCCAATGGATGATTGGAAATCCAGATAGAGCAGCAGAATTAGCCGTAGAGTTAGCCATTGATGGGCGTGATCCAGAAATTAACCGAGAAATTATCAATTTAAGAAATACTGCGAGTTTAGATGAGAATGGTCAGATAGGTAAAGTGGATATTGATGTCATCCAGGAAGGTGCCGATACATATTTTGAATTAGGTCTCATTCCAAAAAAATTAGAAATGAGCCAGTACATTGAAGCAATTGAGGAGTGAAGATATGCTAGAAGGTAAAGTGGTTATCGTTAGTGGTTCAAGTCGTGGAATTGGTGCAACCTTGGCTAAAGGCTTCGCTAGTCAGGGTGCTTATGTGGTTGTTAATTATAATCATAGCAAGGAATCAGCCGAAGAAGTGGCAAGAGCATGTGAAAAATTAGGTGGCCAGTCAATAGTTATTAAAGCAGATGTAACCACAGAAGAAGGTGTGAATCATTTAGTAGAAGAGACGCTACTGACATTTGGAAGAATCGATGTGTTGGTTAATAATGTATTTGCACCCTATATATTCGATGCAGAAAATCGAAAAAAGGCATGGGAAATGGAGTGGCAAGATTATGAGATACAATTACAAGGAGGATTGAAAGCTGCCCACTTATTGGTGCAAAAAGTATTGCCAAACATGACAAACTTTGGGAAAGGAAGTATTATCAATATTAGTTCCAATTTAGTGGAACATCCAGTTATACCATATCAGGATTATACGACGGCTAAAGCAGCAATCATTGGTTACACAAGAAGTATGGCAAAAGATCTAGGCAGTATAGGTATTCGGATGAATGCTGTTGCGCCCGGGCTAGTTTATCCAACCGCAGCAACTAAATCAACCAAAGAAGAACAAAAAGAAATGATAGCAGATGCTACTCCACTGGGAAGAATTGCAGCACCTGAAGATATTGTGGGGCCTGTTTTATTTTTAGCTTCTGATTGGAGCGGCTTTATGACAGGACAGACACTGTATGTTGATGGTGGTTTAGTTATGAGATAAAATATCAGGATAGTAGAATCTTACTGTAAAAGCATATTGCCAAAATAACCTAATTACTTTTATATTACTAATAAGATAATGTAGTGCCCCCCTAAATCCGGACATGGATTTAGGGGAGTACTACATTATCTTGTCTATCATTAAGTTAATTGTGGGTTTTAAACGTCTATTAAAGACTTTCAGAAGTATATACTAGATTCCCGGCATTCCCTCTGTAATGAGAGGTATTTCGGTTTCTAGCGACAAAAGACTCTTTACCTGACATTCTAACCGCTAAACGATCATCTGAATTTAATAAGATGCGTTCAGCCCAATACAAGTTATCTTTAACAACGTCAATCGGTTCTGAAAACGAATTGTGCTGAGTTAAAACAACTTTAAAGTTTTTCTGTAATTTTCTTAATTTCACTAAAGCATCACGATATTCTTGAATTGAAGCACTAGAATCTAAATTTAATAATGTTGGATTCGCACAAGCATCACCAAGCATTGCAACTTCTAATTCGGGGATGATAAAACCCATGATTCCCTTTGTATGACCTGGCAAGTGGACAGGGCGGATTGTTACGCCACCTAAATTAAATACATCCTTTTCATGATATGAGATGTATTTCACGTCACCTTGCGATAAAAAATTCTCTTTAGGGAATGATTTATTAAAGCGACGCAACACGTTATTCATAGTTGAGTGTCTTGTTTCAATCTTTGTTCCGTGCTTTACTAACTCAAATTCACCTTCTGGTAAGTACACAGTATTATATTGTCCATTACCGCCAGCATGATCGGGATGACCGTGACTACAGATGACATCATAAGGTAAGTCAATTAATTCATCTACCACGGACCTTAAGTCTCCATAACCAAAACCAGTATCGATTAAAACAGCTCGGTCTGATCCTTTGACGATATACGAACATACATAAGGCATCTTGATTCGAGTAATTCCCGGAATTACCGGTTCTACTTTAAATAATTCCATATTAATTCCTTCCTTTGAAACTTGTAATATATAGATAGGATTTGTAAATTCACATATGCTAATATAAACTAAGTAAAAAGAGTTTTCAATTATCTTGTTTATATTAAATCATAATAACCTTAAATATTATCAACTAAAAGTTAAAGAGGAGGAGAGTAGCGATGCCAGAAAATTGGTTAAAACGATTGTTAACTCGCTTATTACCAACAGGAATTGGTCAAATTTTATTAATTACGCTATGGATGCAGTTTCCTGGACAAGAAGCAGCTGGTTATCTATTCCTTCTGATACTATTTGCGATTCCAGTTGGGACGATTTCAAATTGGATAATAAAAGTGTTAATAATCAAAGTAATAGGGCACACTCGGTCTAAATTAATAAAAAGTATCATTCCATTCATAATAATTGCAATCATAACTTATGTTTTATACTTATTGTTACTTGTTTCAACCCATAATTTAATATACATTACCACTTTATACGCAATCTTGTCTTTACCTTTACTATTGTTAGAAATGCTGATAATTGTATTTAAACTGAACAAGGGCAACAGAGATGGTAACAAACGAAATATTTAATAAAGGAGTTTTTTTATGTTAACAATTTACGGTTTAGGTCATTGTACGACTACGAAAAAAGCAAAGAAATATTTAGAAGATGAAGGTGTCAGTGTAGATGATATTATCGACATTCGCGATAATCCACCGAGTGAAGAAGTCATTCAACAAGCAATTGCATCAAAGAATGGGCAAGTTCGTAAAATAATGAATACATCTGGGAATCTGTACCGTGAAATGGACTTAAAAGATAAGTTGGATACAATGAATGAATCGGAAATTATTGATCTACTTTCTAAAAATGGTATGTTAATTAAACGACCTCTAATTACAGACGGTAAGACAATGACGAATGGCGCAAAGGAAAGTGTATTAAAAGCAGCTTGGTTAAATAATTGAATCAAACTTAAGAGGTGCCTATGACAACAATAACGATCATTAAACAATTTATATTCCGCTTAATACTCACAGGACTTGGACAGTATGCCGTCATTGAAGGTATTAGAGTGATAGATCCTTCGAATTCGATTATAGAGTTGATTCCCATGATCCCTTTTACCGCAATTTTTTCAACACTAATAAATACGGCATTATTTCATTTTATTGTCTATGCAGTTAATAGATTAACTCGTTTTAGTCACAAAATGCTCGTAACACTTTCTATTATCTTAGGCTTGCTTTTATTATCAATTGTTCTCTTTATTTTCTCGGATAGTTTCTTAGGGTCATTCTCGGCTTATATATTTTTATATACATTACCATTTCTAATAATTGAAACACTATTATATTTTATTCGAAATCGGAAAATTTTATAATGACGCTAGGATAAGATGACACGAACATTATTATCATAGGGGTGGAGATGTTTCAAATAACATTGACTTTAATAATTATAGCTGATATATTAACGTTAAATTATATCATGAAAAAATAATGAGAATATTAAACACATTGAAAAGAAAAGTATATTTATTCATAATTTATAGAGAGCCTCGTAAGCTGGAAAAAGGTAATTATGATAGATAGAAAATGGTCTTTGAGTGGATATATCGAAAGTAGAGCTTAAGATATATACGTCGGCACCCGTTACAGTGTCTCAGTAAATCAATGAATTGTTTACTGAATAAGACAATGAGTTCATCGCTCTTGTAAATGAAGGTGGTACCACGTGAATGAATAATCTCGTCCTTGCGTAATTTATTACGCAGGGATTTTTTAATGAAAAAAATTTAAATTTATCTTATATGATGGAGGACAATATGAATAACAAACATTTAGTATTACAGACAGATTTTGGATTAGTGGATGGGGCAGTCTCAGCTATGCAAGGTGTAGCATACACAGTTGCACCAGAGGTTACAATCAGTAATTTAACACATGAAATTGAACCATATAATATTAACGATGCATCATACAGATTGTTACAAACAGTAGCATATTGGCCAGCCAAAACAGTCTTTGTGTCTGTGGTTGATCCTGGTGTTGGGAGTAGCAGAAGAAGTGTTGTTGCTAAAACAACCGCTGGGCAGTATATTGTCACTCCAGATAATGGATCATTATCACACGTCGCAAAATTCGTTGGGTTAGAAAGCGTTAAAGAAATTAATGAAGAGGTTGACCGTCTACCACATTCTGAGAAAAGTCACACTTTCCACGGACGTGATGTTTATGTATATAATGGTGCAATGATTGCGGACAATGAATCATATTATGAAAATTTAAGTAAAGAGGTCAGTGTCGACTCAATTAAGACTTTAGAAATCGCGGAACCTGAATTACGTGATGGTGTCATTCACGGTGTCATTGACATTCTAGATGTTCGCTTTGGTTCTTTATGGACAAATATTCCATTAGAACTCGTTGAAGAAGCTGGAATTCAAACGGGTGATAAAATCAGTGTACAAATTTTCCATGATGATATTAAAAAGTACGATAACCAATTATTATTCGGACACAGCTTTGCTGATGTTGCAGTTGGTGAGACTGTAGGATATATTAACTCATTAATTCGTTTAGGTGTAGCAATTAACCAATAGAACTTCTCTCAAACATATAATATCGGGACAGGGAATGACTGGTTAATTCAAATTTTGATTTGTCAAATTAAGCTAGACAAAACTGCTTCATCTAAGTAACTCAAAAATACTTCCAACGGTGTTCGGTAGTGTAAGGATTTCCGTGGAATCGTGTTCCGTTTGTGTGCAATCGATGA
>NZ_JBGQQY010000057.1:0-12902 GCF_045528545.1 Ruoffia sp. FAM 26254 | reverse complement strand
TCGATATTAATTGATTTCCACGAAAATTGGGAAAATAACGCTCGGACATTCTTACAAGTGTAATGTGCATGATGACCAGATGATATAACTACATTGAGACTTTTACACAAGATTATGGACTTGACATTAATTGACTTGTTATAAAGGGTGATATAACTTTTAAAGAGGCACTGAAGCTCGTCGATTCGTTTGAGAGAGAGCCGGGTAGGTCTGATGGAGCAGTTGAATGAATGGAGAATTCGGATGGAGCTAAAAAATGGAAAAAGTGGCTTCGTGGTATGTGACGAGGCCCCATACATATCAAAAAAGGCCTCGTTCACAATCACGAGGCCAATCCCTTTTACATTTACCTATTCATCATTTCCATATTGTGCAATAAAGCTCTCCGCAACACGCTCCGCTTGCTTAATACACAAGTGAATATTGTTATTTCCATAATGAATCTTAGAAATCCAATGCCCCAAGAGATACATATTTGGCATTAAACCTCGGCTCGCGACCACTTGACAATCAGGCCAAGTAACCATCGCCCCGCCGCGATAGTAAGGTGTTAACATGTCTCGTTGGTAGAGATTTTTGATTAATGGATCAAATGCTAAAGCCTTTTGGATATCAAATTGGAAACCGGTACAATTAATGAGATAATCAGCATGATAACTTTCTCCGTTCTCGGTTTCCAGTTGATAAGAATCATCCTCGGTAATTATAGATTTCAAACTCGTCACAATTTCCAAACGACCTTGATCTAAATTCTCCAAGATAAAAGCTAAAGATTCGACTGGAATTTGTCTTCTAAAATGAATAAAGACGCGTTCGTAATTTTGCTTGTAAAGATCGCGGTCAAGGGGTGTAAGTGTGTTATATAGATCCGGCAAATAAATCGTCATCATGACAATATAGCGACGCAACTTTCCTAAAGAAATATCGGGATGCGCGATGGCAGAGCGGATTTCGCTAATAGACCCTGTGCCGTATAATTCCAAGAGCCTATTTAAATCGATATTATTGGCCTTCAAATCATTTAAAAACGTTTCAACCATCACTTCAAGAGAGATGAACCCATCTTGATTACGATGCGAGTCAATCCATTCATCTGAAAAACTTTGTTGAATTTGTCCTTGATAGCGTGAGAATTTCACCGTTTTAAAAGGAGTATTACTGTGAGTATATAATCGAATCGGGTGCGTCCAATTATGTTGTTTCAATAAATATTTAACCACATCCAAAGCTGTTAAGCCTGTTCCGATGATGCCAATCGATTGGTCGGGCTGCAAATGAGCAAGCGTCTCATCAATAGGAACTGGACTGTTAATATATTGGGGTGTTCCTTCGAGATGATAATAATCCGCATAAGGAGGATGGCCGATTGTGAAGAAAACCGTTTGATAATCCTCATGCCACTGACCATCATCTGCTTGAAGGCGGTAAATATCGCGCTCTGCATCGATCTCACAATCAACAATGGCTGATTCGTGTATGTTCACTTTCTCAGAATTCATTAAATAACTTAAACGTTCAAATAAATAATCACCATAAAATTCACGGGGGACAAAAGCATCATTGTTAGCGTACTCCACATGATTCTCACTAAGCCACACTAAAAAATCATCAGGACTCTCAGGGAAAATACTCAAATCCTGCGCATGCTCATTCATAATAGCTTCTTTCGTATCCTTGCCATAAGGCGCTCCCACCACGAAGTTAGCATCTTTCTCAAATAAATCAATCGTTAAATCATTATTAAAATTAGGATGCGATAGCAATTTCCGAATAATGGTAAATCCGCTAATCCCACCGCCAACAACTGCGACTCTCATATCATACTCCTCTTATCAACATTTTATATATATATTCTTATTTATTATAAAGGTTTCTTATGGAAATGGAAATAAAGTCAATTGATAAATTTGTATTAATTATGCCCAGTAGGGAAGATGTGATAAAAATGGGGTGGTCTACTGATTGGGGGTACTTTGAAAAGCCAAAGTGTCTGTAACCAATGAGAATCTAAAAAGCAGTGCGTCGCGTCTCTTTATAATGGTCCTATGAACGTGGACAAAGTTGTAGATTCGACTCGCAATACTACAGATGAAACTACATGTACTTTAACTATTAATTGGGAACCTCATGAAGGCATTCTCGTTAAGACTATGAATTCATTCAAAATTCTAAGTCTTATTTTTTATTGGCAACCCATATATGCATCTCAATCAATTACTAACGACTTTACATATAATCACCACACACTCCTCCAGCCACTCAAATCGGTCGCCCATCACACCTTTACATAAAATTTACAATCCAAAAAAATAAGTAAAAATAATTTAAATTATAAAACTTTATTGTTAAGTCACTTAAGTTTATAAAAATATAATGGAATAAATTAGATTAAAAACATAATTTTCATAATTTAGGTAATTATTAAACAAAAATATTCCAATCAATTTGTATAATTTATGTATGAAAACCTTTTTGAGGGTAAAGAAATTCGGAAAGACCTAATTATGGGAGATAGCTTGTAAAGATGCTGAGGGCAGTCAATACGCTATATTGTGATCCGAGAAATAAATTTTTTTCATATTTTTCACCAAGATAAATATTTTTTAGGTTATATTTTTATCAATATAATAATGTATATTGTAAATTTTATGTAAACATGTTGAAAAGCAATTGATTAACCTTTTATAATAGTTTATTCTTATTTTTAGATTAATAATATTAATCATATACTAGATATTTAGAAAAGAGGAACATAAAATGAATGAAATTGATCGTAAGAGGTTACGACAGAAAATCTATATTTGTGGTTATACCAATCAGCAATTAGCAAATGAAATAGGAGTGTCGCCTTCGACGATTTCGAACATCCTGTTAGGGCATACAAAACCTAAGTTCGAAGTGTTAAGAGCACTCTTTGGGGCGTTGGAACTCTCTTTCGATGAGTTTGTTCAGATCTTCTTTCCACATGAGTATCAATTAAACATTGATAAAGATTCTTTAGGAGACTTTGACCAAGGGCAGCCGTCACTATAGATAATTTTGTGAATTCATTGGCATTCAATATAAACCAATTGATATGTTATTTTAGTCATATCGAGTATATAATAGTAAATGTCGGTTGTTTCTTTTGTCATTTATTAGGAGGTTTATAAATGGATCCGCGGAAAGAACATGAGAAGTTATTGTCACAATTTGAGCCATTGCTTTTTAAGACTTTAAGTCGAGTAAATATGCGACGCATCCATGCTGATTATGATGATTATCTCCAGGAGTTGCGTTTGAAATTATTAACCCTTGCAGATAAGTTTGATGGGGATCCATTTAAAGAGGATCTTGTTCGCTTCTTAGGCTTTGCGAAACAAGGTTTATATCGTTATACTTTGGATTTAATTCGAAAGTCAGCAGAGAACACAGATTTCGTCGGATCAGATGTCTCAGAATTAAGTGAATTGCTGCATAGTGACTTTGTGTTTGGGCTGAGCCCTGAAATTCAAGTGTTTATTGAACAAGCGAATGAAGTCCTCACAGTTAAAGAACGAGAAATATTTGCCTACTTGCTTCAGGGGGGATATACGGGTCAAGATATTGCGGATGAATTGGGAATAAGTCGTAAGATTATGAATAAGTACAAAAGTCGAATAAAAGAGAAGTTAATGCCATTGAAGGGCATATTGCAGGGGAATCATTAATAAATAACTGAATTAGAATGTCGGAAGTCTCATTGTTAAAAAACAATGGGGCTTTCTATTTGTGCACTAGCCTCTGTTGCCGTTGACCTAGTGCTTTCTCTGCATTGTAATGGATCCGTTCAGACAATTCTTAATCGTTTTTGGGCACAGGCGGCTAACGCTGTCCTTAGATACTTATTGCCTCTTGTCGTGCGATAGGCTTTCTTTATCCCAGAACTTTCATACGAACCTTGAGATAAACCTGCCCAAGAAGCTATGTGATTCACTGATGAAAAAGCATCGACCTTAGGACCAATCTCACCTAAAATTGTTGCGGCTCCAGTTTATTTTATCCCTGGAATTTCCAAGAGAGATTCGTACTCGGTGAGAAAGTGATCTAAGAAGTCGACTTCGATATCCTGAGTGAGTCGATCGATTTTCTGAGTATAAAAGCGCTACTCATCCAAAGAATCTTCTAAAAGTAGACGATTCATTTGGCTTTTTTCCATCTAGGGCCTGTATGAACTCTTCCGGACTGGCCTTCAGGTTAGAACCAATCAAATAGGCAAGTAACCGATTCAATAGTCACCTGCCTGTTTCTTTACAATTTATTCAATTCTTCAACTTCTTGTATTGCGCTGACGACCATTTCACGTGTGATCTCATAGGGTGAAACCTTGATATCAGCCATGGTCATACACTTATCTATCATCTTATTGAAGTCTACCTCAGATGTCAGTTCTAACTGCTCTAAGGTTGTAGATAGATGAATGCTCTTCATGAATTCAAATAATTTATCGCGTGTTTCATATTGTTTGTCCATTGTAAGTAAGACCAATGCCCCATAACACGTCCATTCGCCATGCAAGTGAGTTTCTCCAGACTTAGTTGCTGTCGCTCCGTAATAGAGCGCGTGAGCTAAGTTTGAGTTGTAGTCATTATCAACTAACACTGATGTTAAGGCCGTTGTACCGATTATTTCTTGAAGAACTTTGTCGATCGCAGGACTCGCTTTATGCTCTTGAGCAGCGTCCATAGCAGCTTTACCATTCGCTATTAATCGATCGTTACAGCCTTGAACAATCTTAACGCCTAAGTCATTCTCGAATGATAAGTCGCGACCTCGTGCTGAAAAAGTTGATTCAATTTCTTTTGTAATTGCATCACCAATTCCTGCCCATAAGTACTCAGTTGGTGCTTCAGCAATGACCGTACTATCTGCGAATGAATGTATAGGTGGCTGCGCAAGCATTTCTAACCCGTGCATCTCGTCGCTGTCTTCATACAAGACACACACTGCGGTGGTTGGGGCACAAGTAGAGGCAATCGTTGGGAATGAGAAGACAGGTTTGTCTAGTCTATGTGCCACTGATTTAACCGCATCAATGGCGCGACCACCGCCGACTGCAAACAACATATCCGCCTCTTTAACTGATTCAATTTCAGATAAACGGTCGATATTTGATAAGTTTGCATTTTTCCCGTACCAAATCGTGTCTATGGCCTCTAATTCTGTTTTGGATAGGGCATTTAAAAGACGTTCTTGGCTAGCTTCTAAGGCTTTTTTACCCCCAATAATTGCAACTTTCGTTCCAAAAGGTGCACAGTAAGTGGCGATTTCGTCATAGGCGTTTTCTCCGATGGTAAAGTTGGGTAAGTTTACAGTTAAAGTCATTAAATCCCTCTCTTTATTATAATTTTTTAATCTTAATTATAGGGGAATTTAATAAATATGGCAAGTGAACCCGATTAAAGATTGGATTTCTACTTTTTATCACGTAAGACATGCAGGATGCCGTCTATATAAACTGGTCTCTTTCCGGCTTCCCGACAATAAAGGCAGTAACAGATAAGAGTGCCTGCACAGCCACAAAGAAGAGGTTTCCCGGTAGTTGTAAGATGGCCACAACATAGAAAAACGCGCCCGCTAAGACAAAGTTCCTCGAATTGAAGACTAAACCCACACCATTCATTAAAAATGCCAGTCCAACTGAAATAATGTGCGCAGTAAATTGATCTGATAGACTGATTTCATTCGCAGACGCCGACTGATCAATCGTTATATACAGGTAAATGAGATATAGAACACTTAAGATAAATGCAATAGTAGCAAAGGTACGGGCAATTTTCTTCATTATACTAACCCCTTACTATTTAATAGTTGATAAAATTTAATTATGGTACTAGTTTACTATAGTATACTACATAATATTAGAAAATAGAAATAATATACGGTATATGCTCATTTGTTTTTAATAAAAATGCCAAAAATTTGCACCTCAAGCCAAATGGACGAGCGGTTTGTCCTAAGTTTGCTCCAACTCAAGCCAAATGGCGATACGGTTTGTCCTGAGTTACCCCAACTCAAGCCAAATGGCGATACGGTTTGTCCTAAGTTGCTCCACCTCAAGCCAAATGAATCATTGGTTTGTCTCCAGTTCCATTCGCAAAAAATCCGCCTACAAAGACAGAACAAACGTTTGGTTTAAGCCTTGTGTTATGCTATAATCGGGGCGTATAGTTTTTAAAAGGGAGTGTATTTAATGGCGGTGAAAGTTAGACGTAAAGACGCAGATAATATTATTAAAGCTTTGGAGGCAGGTGTCGTTCCAACAAGAGGGATTGAATATCTATTAGTGGGCCGACGCAACGAAGTGGAAGAAGTTATTCGTATCTTAGAATCTGTTTCAGAAGGAAATAGTGATTTGCGAATTTGGGTTGGAGATTTTGGTAGCGGGAAAAGTTTCATGCTACAAACCATTCAAAATTTAGCTCAACAAAAAAACTTTGTGAGTTCAACGGTTGATTTAACACCGAACCGTCGATTATATGCGAGTGATGGTAGTGCCGTTGCCTTATATAAAGAAATTATGAATAATTTAGTTACTAAAACAGCGCAATCCGGTAATGTTTTAAACACAATTATCGAAGAGTGGCTGATGACTGTTTTTCAAAAGGTTGGGGCAGATAAAGGCATCAGTCAAGCTGATATGATGGATCCGAAGTATGCGACTGATGTTGAAAATACCATTCTGGATATTACTACCTCTTTCAAATCTGTCGGCTTATCTTACGAATTAGGCCAAGCTTTAATCAAATACTATCACGGCTTAATTAACAATCAACGCCAGCTAACGGTTCAAGCAATACGCTGGTTACGAGGAGATATTCGCACAGTCACCGAAAGTAAAAGAGAGCTTGGGATTAACCAAATTATTAAAGATGATAATTGGTATGACGCTCTGAAAACAATGGCTGAGTTATTCTTAGATATTGGTTACAGTGGCTTTGTAGTGAATTTTGATGAAGCGGTTAATTTATATAAATTAGCGAATGGAATTTCTAGAGAACGCAATTACGAGCGTGTGTTAAATATATATAATGAGTGTAAATCAGATGTGGCACGGGGATTATTTGTAAACTTCGGAGCGACTCGTAAGACAGTTTACGACCAACGCCGTGGAATGGCGAGTTACGGAGCTCTTCAAGGAAGACTCGGAATAGAAGAAAGTTTAGATTCTGAATATATCAATACAGACCGAACAGCTTTGGCTTTGAAACCTCTAACGAATGAGGAAATTTATACGTTATTAGCAAACTTACTCAATGTGTATCAAGTGAATTACGGTATAGAAATAGATTTTCCTGAAGCAGAAATTATTCGCTATATGGAAGCCCAATTAAACCGACCAGGTGCTGCAGAATTTTTAACACCGCGGGCTGTCATCAAAGATTTTATGGAAATACTCGCGATCATGCGTCAAAACCCAGGAGTGAAAGCTTTAGAGGCGCTTGAGAGTAAATTTGGTGAATTAAGCGCACCAGTAGAAAAAGATGAAGACGATCATGACGATATCATCGAGGTAATTTAATATGGATGCTTTCTCACGTTTGAACCGCTCACTAAGAGAGTATATTTATCAAAGTGGCTGGCAAGAATTGCGACCTATTCAGAAAAAGGCGATTACCTTTGCCCAAGAAAGTCCAAATAACTTTGTGATTGCTGCACCGACGGCTTCAGGAAAGACTGAAGCGGCCTTCTTACCTGCGATGAATAGTATTGAAGATTGGGATACGGGCGTTCGAATAGTATATATCTCACCTCTCATAGCCCTAATTAACGACCAATTCAAACGCTTGATGTCTTTGTGTAGTGAGATGGGTATTACCGTTACGAGTTGGCATGGCGAAGCCAATTCGTCCAAAAAGAAGAAATTACTGAAGAAACCGAATGGTATCGTGTTAATTACGCCGGAGTCCATTGAAGCAATGCTCGTTGGACGACCACATGAGGCTCGGACATTATTCGCTGAAACAGATTGGATTATTATTGATGAAATCCATAGCTTTTTAGGTGAGAACCGAGGCATACAATTGCAATCTTTATTAAATCGTTTAGCAACTTATACACAAAGAGAACCACGTTGTATAGGTCTTTCTGCCACACTTAATCAAGATGACTACATTAATTTGAAGAGCTTTTTTCAAAATCAACGCGAGACAAGCATCATTGTTGATAGAGGTGCGAATGAAAAGGAGCACCAAGTGTTTTATTTTCCTAAAGCAAAAGGGGATATGCATTCTTTCAAACAAGAGATGGATGTGATTTATCAAGCTTCTTTGAAGGAGTCGATGTTAGTTTTCCCAAATAGTCGTAATAAAGTTGAGAAGATCGGGTCTAATTTAAATCAAAGAGCAGAGACGGATATGCAGAATTTTAGTTCGTATTTTGTACATCATGCCTCTTTACCTAAACAAACGCGATTATTCGCTGAAGAATTCGCAAAAGAAAGTCGGGGACGTAAATTTACAATCACTTGTACATCTACTTTAGAATTGGGAATTGATATTGGTTCCGTTGATAGTGTGGTTCAATACGGGGCACCACCCAATGTGTCGACCCTTTCTCAAAGAATTGGGCGAAGTGGACGGCGAACGGGTGTGAATAAACTGCGCTTTATAGCCAATGAACCTTGGAGTTTACTTCAAGGCTTAGCGACAATTGAATTGTTAGAGGAAGGGCAACTGGATAACACACCTGCCGTGAATAAACCTTATGACGTCTTAGCACATCAAATTATTTCTCTAGTCATTGAACATAATGGGCTAACGCGACCTAATTTATTAACCGAATTAAGACGTGGGAAAGTTTGGGAAAAGATTACGGAAGAGGAAATCAATGAATTAATTGACAGTATGCTGTCCAAAGAATACTTAGAGTTACTCGATAACTTTGAATTGATTTCTGGGTATGAAGCGCAGCCTCTACTTCGAATGGCTGAGTTTTATACGCAATTTTTTACAGAACCTGAACTAAGAGTCTATCACCAGTTGCAACATATTGGAACGATTGCCTTAGAACCAGGCTTAAGACCTGGGGACAATATTTTATTAAGTGGGAAAGTCTGGCGAATTTTGGGCATTGAATTTGAACAGAAACAAGTTCATGTCATGCCTGCGAAAGTCGGGGAAGCTTACTTTGAATCACGGGATCGGCAAGATGTGTCCAATATCGTGAGACAAAGAATGCGAGAGATACTTTACCGGGACGACCAATCTCGTTACAGCGGTGAAATCCGTTCGACGTTAAACCATCTTGCAGATAAGATCGTCTACCGAGATGGTTTTTATTATCAATTAACGGATCAAGGAGACCCGTGGTTAGTCACTTTTCTAGGTTCGAAAGCAAACCGGACGCTGGCTTACATGATTGAATTGTTTACCGGCCAGCGCGTTCGAATAAACGACCTACATGCGACCACGTTAATGGGAAAAGATTTGGACCGGACAATGCAAGAAATTCGCGATACACTTGTGACTTATCAGCAATTTTATGATTTCTTTGACCGTGAAGATTCCTTACTCTTAGGTGAAACAAATCATTTAAAATACCAACAGCTTGTCCCACGTTCTTTAATGATCGATTATGTGATTGAAAATCAACTGGACTTGATGACTGTTTTTGCTTATCTTAGTGAGATAGAATAATTTTGAAAGGAGGGTGTTCGATGAAATTCATTCGTTATGACGCCATTAAAAATTGGAAGAGTAATAATGTTGAAGATATTATTGATGTAACTGATGAGATCCCGGAGAAAATCCAATTTGCGAAACCAATTGATAAAGGGATTGATTGGCTAGAATTTGTTGAAGTCGACCGTTATTATGATGAGTTAGTTTTTTCGAGTGAGTTTCAAGACCTTGTGACTTCTTTATATTTGGAAGTCATGAAAGCGTTAGAACACCGCTTTGTTAAGAGACGAAAAAACTTAAGGAAATTTATGCGACGATCAACGACTTATGCCTTTGATAACAATTACCTGTTCCAAGCCTTGTTTAAGTATTTACGCACACATATTATTTATCATTACCTACCTAGTTATGACACCTATTCAAGTTACGATACTTATTTACTTGAACAAGCCTTTGAACCATCGGATTTAAATGTCATCGGTGCTGTCATGGAGACATTTTTAAGTGAATTACCACCTGCAAGTCCTGAATTTCGGCAGTTGTTTGGATTGACAGAATACGGGACAGAAGAAGTGTGGTGGGACATGGACGGGAAGTACCGTGAGGAAAACGACATGACCCAAGTGCAATTAAATATTATGCAATCAACCACACCAAGGACAACAAAACCTTGGCTAGGTGAGCATAAAGATGAGATTGTTTCCCTCTATTTAAACTATTGGGAAATTATTACTTCTGACAAATGGGAAGAGGGACCTACGCGCAGTGATAAACGCAATCGGTTTATTTACCGTATTGTGAAGCGTCCTTTAAACCCATCTGCTGAGAATAAATATCATCGCTTCATGTCATCCTTATTAAAAATAGCAGAAAATACGATTCGGAAAAAACACAAAATGCGTCAGATTAAAGTTGAGGCCGATGAGGACAATCTTAGCCGTCGCTTCCGTAAGGCGGTATTTGAAGCAATTATAGTTCACAATGTTTCACTAATCGAAGTCGCAACGAAGAAACAACCTAAAGTTATCCGATTAAATCCAACAAAAATATCCGATTCACAAAAAGACTTATCTTCAGTTGTGAATATGATTAGTGATTTTGTTGGAGAAGATGATTCTGAAGAAGAAGAGCAAGTTGAAGTCGAAGTGAGTGAAGTGACTGAAGCTAAGGACCAACCCGTAGATGAAAATCAAACTTACAAAGAATTTGTGAGACGACTTGTAAAGGAAACATCACTCAGCGTGACTGAAGTGACAGAAACATGTCGAGAAAATGGGATGTTACTCAATGCCTTTATTCATGCCGTGAATCAATTTCTATATGATGCTTTTGAAGATCAGGTAGTTGTAGTTGAAGGTGACGCGATTGTTGTCGATGAATTTTATATTGATGAATTAAATGAACTTGTTGAGAATGATTTTTCTGAGTTAGACTAATAAAACCCACTCGGCTGAGTGGGTTTTGTTTTCGTAATTATTCTCTTTCAATTCCTAGAAGACCAATCGCACCAGGTCCACCATGACTTGAGATAACTGCTCCAGTGTCAAACCATTGATCTGTATTCGCATTGTGTTGGCTTAACAGACTGTACACTAAATCCTTATTTTCATCACTCACACCCGGTGAGCCACAGACCATCACTGTTTCTGGATCAATGTTATAAGTGTTAAAGAAATCAGCGATCATTTTTTTAATGCAACGGTCAAAGTTACCGCGGTATTTTTTTCCTGACACTAAGTAACCATCTTCGATGACAATGGTTGGGTGAATATTAAGAAGTGCAGCACCATGAAAAGCTAAGTTTGATACGCGTCCACCGGCTTTTAGATATAACAATGTATTTGGTAAAAATATAAAACGCGTACGTTCGCGAATATTTTCAACAAAGGCAATGACATCTTCAGGACTTGCGTCTGGATGATTTTCAATATATTCAGCAGTTGCTTTGATAATGGCAGTTTGGCCAATCGCCACATTTTTGCTGTCAACGAGATGAATATTTTCAAAGTCTTCCGCAGCAATTTTAGCTGCGTTAAATGAGACGGTTGTTACTGCAGAATATGCAATATGAATAATATGTGCATCAGGATATTCCTCAAAAATTTGACGGAAGCATTTTGCATTGTCGTCAGGTGTACTTCCAGCAGTCTTAGGCAGTGTGCCAGTCTTTTCATAGAAATCAAAGACTTCTTCAACTGGGAAAGTTCCATCCGGGCGTGTCTCATCTCCCATTGTGACATGCATAGGAATGATGCGTACACCGTAACGTTCGACTAGCTCTTTGGGTAGATCAGATCCGCTTTCAGCGGTAATAATAAATTTTGTCATAATAGCCTCCATAGGTTATTGAGTTGATAAGCGAACTTTAGTTCATAATACCACAATGTAACGGCTAAAGGAATTCTATAAATGACGAGTATTATAGTATTTCAATGATTTGTTTTATACGGTGGTCAATCAATTTGTAGTAAATTCTCGTTCCTTCTCGGCGTGTTGATACAGCATTTACTTGTTTTAATTTCATTAATTGTTGTGAGACAGTCGATTGCGGTAAGTCTAAGACCTTTTGAATCGAGCCAACACTCATTTCTTCACAGTCAGATAACACCTTCACGAGTGAAAGCCTGATTGGATGACTGATTGATTTAAGTAAATTCGCGCATGCGTCATAATCCATACTCATACTATATCCTCCTTAGTTAAAATTCGTTAATTATAATAAAATTGTAATAAGTTAAATTTTAAGTAAATTAACAGATGATAAATATAACAAAATTAATATCGTTGGCAATTTCTTCCATGGCTCTGTTTTTAATTTCTTCATTCACTAAGCCGCCAGTATCATCTAATTCAACTTAAAGTTTACCTGAAATTGTGAAAGTTATTTTAGCATTTTTCACGAAAAAACATCCAAGTTACAATTTTTTAATATAATTATATAATACTCTAGTGACTCAGATATTGCTATAAAATTATTATATTTAATGGAAAATTTTTTGAAAGAAAATATTTTGAATAAACGATGAACATATGCGGATAGTTGAATTATATAAAAATCTGAATATATTTTTTCAATATTATTAGGATTTTAAAGGCTGCTTTTTAAGTGGCTTATTTTATTTAACTTTTTTAAAAGATGAATTGTAAAATTAAGTGCGACAAATAAAGAAACCCATAACAGGTTCGTGTAAAATGTTAGTAACGACAAAAACATAAACACGGAGGTCTGTTATGAGCTACACACATCTTACCATAGAGGAA
>NZ_JBGQQY010000056.1:0-13254 GCF_045528545.1 Ruoffia sp. FAM 26254 | reverse complement strand
GGGAAAATAACGCTCGGACATTCTTACAAGTGTAATGTGCATGATGACCAGATGATATAACTACATTGAGACTTTTACACAAGATTATGGACTTGACATCTAGAGTCGGAGTGGGGCAGAGAGATTACCAAACAAGTGCATGATATGGGCTTTGAAATTGGGAACCATACACATACTCACCCGAATTTACGTGAATTGACATATGAAGAACAATACAATGAGATTGTCGCAACGAATCAAGTAGTCGAAGAGATTACTGGCGCACCCGTACGTTGGTTTAGACCTCCTTTCGGATTGTTTAATATGGATACTATCTTAATTTGTAATGAGTTAGGCTTACAATTAATGACATGGTCATTTGGTTATGACTGGATGGATGAGTATTTATCTGGTCCTGAATTAGCAGCCGTATCATTGGATAATACATATATTCGACCTGGAGCAAACATCTTAATGCATGACCGTTCGTGGACGTTGGATGCTTTACCAACAATGATTGATGGCTACCGCGAGTTGGGCTACCATATCGTTGACCCTTATTTGATCCAACACCAACAGAATAGTACAGAACCTTTATAATTGGTATTAAAAGATTTAAGTTAGACATTAATCTAGTTTAAATCTTTTTTGTTTTACTTATAATTCTGATATTATAGGTATTAGTTGAATGATAGGAGAGATTCATGACAAATAAATTTCCAAAGAGTTTTTACTTTAAATTAAGTTTTATTATACTATTTGTGTTATTTGGATATTATCAGAACCAAAATTTTATACAAGCGACTTTAAATGATGAGTCATTAAATGTGAACGAATCTTTTAATCTCATTATGAGAGAGGTAATGAAATTACCAAACAACGTTGAAAATGACGAAGTTATTTCCGAATATATTTCAGGATACGCCCAACCAGGAAATCAAGTTCCCTATCAAATCCACGAAAAAATATTGTCGGATGATAATTATGCGATAGCAAAACAATCCGCCAATCAATTTAATGCGGCGTTAGATAATCGTGCATTGAATGATGCATTTTTAAGACAAATGAATCACATGCGAGGAACGAAAGGTTGGGAGCAAATTCAATTTGGCGAGCATCTTGAAGAAGGTGTCTGGAGGCGAGTGGAAGAGATGGGGGAGTACCATTATTTAAGCTCTATAACGGCTGATGGAGCTGGTTTTAGAGCCCAATTTCCAAGTGTTTCGGATGCAGAGTATCGCTTAGGTGAGAATTTATATGAACTCTACATCTCCGCAGGGGATGTTCATCTGACAACTTGGGAGAATGAAAAGATTTTAGCCGATTATTTATTTGATGTATATGCTGATGCCGTATCATTATCCAATTATGATATTTATCAAAGCCAATATATTTCGATCTACGCAGCACCGACAGATTATAGTGTCGATGAAGTACCATATGTGAGATTAGTTGTGTCATTAGTTTTGGATACTGAAGGGGGAATTTAGTTGAAGAAAAGTTTAACGTCTAAATTATTAAAAGGTCTAGTTAAAGGTACCTTAGGCTTACTTGCCTATGATTTTGCTTATCGACTAAAACATCCGCGCAAACAAAGTTACCAAGCAGAGGTCAATTTAAATGAATTAGACATGTCATTGCAAGCGAACTTAGCTTGGATTGAAGAAGAGCATTATGACCGAGAGATGAACATTATCGCTCGACCATATATTGAGCAATTTGAACATTCTGGTGAAATTCCGGTGGGTGATGTTGCTTTATCATATTTATTTTATTTAAAAGATAGCAATCGTCCAACTGTCTTTATTGTTCATGGCTTTAATGAGTATAAAGAGATGTATTTTGAAGTTGTATATTATTTATTACAACTCAATTATAATGTGCTTATTTATGATGCGAGAGGTCATGGGTCTTCAAGAGTTGAAACGCGAAATTCTTTAATTGATATTCAACATTTTGATTACTATATTGAAGATTTAAAAGAAGTGATTGAAAGTGTTAAAGAGACCTATGAATTGAACGAGCACTTTTTCTTATTCGCTCATTCAATGGGTGGGGCAGTAAGTACAGGATTAATTAAGAAATATCCAAAGCTAATTAAAGCAGCAATCTTATCTTCACCAATGTTTAGTGTCAATACATATCCATATCCTAGATCTTTAGCTCATGCAGTAGCAAGTGGTGCCGGTTTACTGAACTTAGGTCATAAGCCCATTCCCGCTCAAGGAAGTAATGAATTCATAGAAGCATCAACGAATGCATCTGAATATATTCCGAATCCAGATTTAACACATAGTCAGCAAAGAGAGAAATATGCATTTAATTTGCAGTTGGAATCAGTTGCACATCCAACTTCTGGGGGAACATATAATTGGTTGGCGACATCATTCGATGAAGTGAATAAGATACTGGATGAATCAGCCTTGAAGTATATCGAAACCCCATTATTAGTATTTCGATCTGTCGAAGACAAAGTAGTACGCGGGGATGGAATTTTTACAGCCGCTACCTACGTACCTCAAGTTGAACTTATAGCGGTAGACAATGCTGGGCATTGTATTTACCAAGAACATGATGAGATTACAAAACCATACTTCAGTTTAATCAGTTATTTTCTGAAGCAATATAGTTAAAATAAAAAACAGCAACAATTAAAAATTGTTGCTGTTTTTTAAAATATTAATTTGTTTCGAAACCAACGATCATACCATTATGCTCTGCATAATAGCTACATAGTGCACTCGTTACACGTGTCGTAATCTTAGCGTTCGGATATTCTTTTAGAATTTCTTCTTTAAAGGCATTGGCAATATCTGGGTTAAGAACGTGAGATACTTCAATTTCTCCACCGTTATAACCTTTAGATTTTAATTCGTTAATTAAAGTTTTTAACGCTCTCTTTTGACCTTTTGATTTATGAGCCAATTGAATTGTACCTTCTGGAGTTCGGTTACCAATTAAGCGAATACCTAATAATCCAATCATTTGACCTAAAATCTTAGATACACGTCCATTATTAACTAAGTTATCTACAGATTCTAATAAGAAGGCGATATCTAGATTATCATGGTAAGCATTCAATTCTTTTACGACGGTATCGAAATCAGCCTCCGTTTCAGCTAATTCAAATGCTTTTTTAGCCAATAAGTCCATCTCTGAACCAGCTGATCGACTGTCAAAGATATGAATATTAGCGTCAGGATTTTTCTCCAAAGCAATGTCTTTTCCTAAAGAAGCACTATTGTAACTACCTGAAAGTTGGGAAGAGATAGTAAAGCAGATGACATTCTCTGCACCTTCAAATCGATGTGCATAGACTTCTGGGGAAGGACATGCACTTGATGTTTTTTGTTTTGTATCTTTTATTTCTGATAAGAAGTTCTCAATATCTAGGTCTGCACTATCTACAAAAACATCATTACCAATATTTATCATCAATGGAACGATTTCCAAAACGACGTTTTGATTTGTTGTTTCTATTTCACGAATTGACGACCCTGAGTCGACAACAATTTTCCATTTTTTCACATTAATCACCTCATGTATGCAATATAATAATTATATAGTAACTATCTTGTCATTTCAATTCTAAGCGATGAAGACAAGCATTATTGACGAATAATCCATCTATCAATTGTAAATGAGATAATAAATAGGTATAATAATAACGATTACATATAGTATGAAAGGGTGTGTCAAATGTTCTTAGGTAAAATTAATCAATCCAATGCACTCACATTGT
The DNA here is from genome assembly GCF_045528545.1 of Ruoffia sp. FAM 26254. Lineage (NCBI taxonomy): Bacteria > Bacillati > Bacillota > Bacilli > Lactobacillales > Aerococcaceae > Ruoffia > Ruoffia sp. FAM 26254. The sequence goes on along the minus strand of NZ_JBGQQY010000056.1, from coordinate 9,533 downwards.
TTAGTTTGTTCTTTGGAGCGGTCGGTGTTGGGTTTTCAATGATTGGAGAATCTCAATATACAATTATATCCTTAATTATCGCTTCAGTCGGTTATATCTTTAGTTACCGTTTCACAGCGATGTTTGAGCGAGAAGATGCTCAGATTTCATTTGATTTGGAATTTGATGTCTTAAGTAAAACCGTTGTCTATGCTTTGCTACCAGCGTCATTATTAATTTCTTTATCTTTAGGATCGGTATTATCGGTCATCGTCGCGGCATTGTATATTTTATCTGTTATCATTCGACTTGCGTATTTTAACCAAGCGATTGAATTTCAAGGTGAACAGTTAGAAGGAAAGACACAAGGTCTTCCTTTAGAAGCAAGTGCGATTATCATACCAATTATTTCACTGTTAGGTTATGTAATACCAATGAATATATTCCAATATGTTCTAGCAGTTGCTTATATTATTCTTGGTGCAAGTTTTGTAGTTAAGTATCCTATTCCAAAACTTCCGGAAAAATGGTTAGTTTATGTTTTAATATTGGCTCTTGTTCTTGTTGTGGCCTTTATTTTCTTAGGAACTTTGACACCGGTCTTAGCTTAGTTTAGGATATTTCCGAACTTCCATTCCCTAGGGATTGAAGTTCGGTCTTTTTTTGTATTATAATCTATAAGAAATGTATAATGAAAGAGGTGTACACATTGCGTCTAAAAATACTACATACCAATGACATACACGGACATTTAGATCATTGGCCTTTAATATCGAAGTTTATAGAAGAGAACCAGGCCCTTGCATCAGTTAAAGGTGAGGCGCTTCTTACCATTGATGTAGGTGATGCTATGGACTCTGTACACCCTTTGGTTGAAGCAACATATGGGAAGGTCATCGTTGATTTGTTCAATGAAGCGAATTATGATGTCGTGACACTTGGGAATAATGAAGGTTTAAACTTTTCTAAAGAACGTCTAAGCGACTTATATAGTCGAGCAGATTATTCAGTAACTATTGCGAATTTATTTGATAAAGATACGCAAGAAGTTCCTTCCTATGCTGAAAATATCGTATACAAAGAGATTGACGATATGAAAGTGGCCTTTATCGGCTTAACTGCACCTTATGAAACTTATCACTTAAATGGATATACCATTGAAAATCCTATTGATAGCTTGCAAGACACTCTTCAACTTATAGATAAAGAAGACACGGACTTAATTATTTTGTTGTCGCATCTAGGTTTAGAAACAGACCGCTATATTTCGAATCTATTTCCTGAAATACAATTAATCATCGGAGCACATACTCATCATGTTCTTATTGAAGGAGAATGGGAGAATCAAAGCTTTCTTTGCGCAGCAGGAAAATACGGTAATTTTGTTGGTTCAATCGATTTGTATTTTGATCAAGCAACGGATACTTGGCAGATGTCTGCAGAAGTTCTTTCCATTCATCAATTGAGTCAAAGATATAATCTGCCAAAAGAATCAGATTATTATAAACATGAAGGAACAAAGCTACTTGAGGAACGCAGGGTTGCTCATATTCCTGAAACTTTTCAAGCACTTCAAACAACGGGATCCAATTCATTCATACAAATGGCACTCAATGCGATTATAGAAGCAACTAGGGTTGAAAATGCAATATTAAGCTCTGGTTTATTTTTAAGTGATTTGCCTAGAGGGCTCATTACTGAATATCACTTACATGAAGCACTACCTCATCCGATGCATTTAGCTGTAGTGGAGATGAATGGGTTGCATTTAAAAGAAATGCTAGCTGAAATGAACCAACAAGCAGATGATTTAAGATACAAATTAATCAATGGACTTGGTTTTCGTGGTAAGATATTTGGAGAACTAATTTTTAAGGGCATTGCTTTTAATGAGCTAAAACATCAGTGGGAAGTAAATGGAGAAGTGATCATTGACGACAAATACTATCAGTTTGTGACGGTGGATCATATTTGGTTCTTACCTTTTTTCCCAACGATTGATGATTATGGGAATCCAAAGTTAATTTTCCCAGATTTTTTAAGACACGTAGTTCGAAATTATTTAGAAAAAACATATCCAATAGAAGGAGGCAAGTGATTTGAGTAATAAAAAAACCATGACAAATCAACTTGAATCTATTTTAGATGACATTATTCAAGGTGAAGAAGTCGAAGATAAACAAATCTATATTATCGACGAAGAAACAATTCAAATTAGCAAACAAGAATACCGTTTGATAAAGAATTACCGAGAAGGGTTTGAACAAGAAGCTTTTACGAATCGGTATCAACCATTCTTTGAAAAGTTTGATTTTATTGTTGGAGACTGGGGGCATGATCTGTTACGTCTAAGAGGATTTTATCAGTTAGGAAGACGCAAAGTGCCACGCGATCAACAAATTGATTTCTTAGATGACTATATTAAAGAGTATTGTAATTTTGGGGCGGCTTACTTTGTCTTAGGTAAGGTGGAAGCCGTAGAGAAGTACCATCAATTAGAGAAGCGCGAAACTATACAAAAGAATGTTTCAAGGCAACCGAAAAACCAAAGACCAAAAACACCTCATGTGACAACTACGACAGACAAAGAAAAAGCAGAAGATACTAACTTTAAACCCAAAAATATTCGTCGTAAAAAAGCCTTTAAAAAGAATCAAACTAAAGGTGAAATAAACAAACCAAAAAAAGTCACTGAGAAAGTCAGTGAAAAAGTGGCTAATGATAAAAAATTCGTAATTAAGAAGGTGACAACTAAGGAATGACAAAGTATGAAGGTTATTTAGTAGATCTCGATGGAACGACGTATCGTGGAAAAGAGCGAATTCCAGAAGCTGAGGTATTTATCCGTCAATTACTTGATGATGGTTTCCCTTTTAAATTAGTGACAAATAATGCAACAAAGGCGGTTGAGGAAATCGTTCATAATTTAAATTCATATTATGATATTCCAATTGATTCTTCTCATGTTTATACTTCAATTATTGCTTTAGGAGATTATATTGAAGTACATCATCCAGGAGCGAATGTTTATGTACTAGGAGAAGCAGCTTTAAAAGAGCAATTGCTTGATAGAAATTTTACGGTTGATCCGAGTAAACCGATTGATGTTGTTGTCCAAGGTTTAAAACGTGATGTTACTTACGACCAGTTAACTGTCGCTGTACAAGCAATCCTTGCTGGAGCTGAATATGTGGTGACGAATACAGACCGATTAATACCAACTGAAACTGGAATGAATCCAAGTTCGGGTGCTATTACTGCCTTTATACAATTTGCGACAAGAAAAGAACCGATTATTATCGGTAAGCCCAATAAACCAATCATGGAAGGGGCACTTAAGCAACTTGGGATTGAGAAAAGCAAGGTTTTAATGATTGGAGATAACTACGATACAGATATTATGGCGGGAATGAATATGGATATGGATACGCTGTTAGTTTTAACAGGTGTCACAGTGAGAGAAGACTTAGAAATGATTCAAAAGCAACCAACTTATACCATCGAATCACTTTCAGAATGGAAGCATGAATAATGGATATATTAAAACGAATAGTGAGCAGTTTTATTATCCTTTTATTTGCAATGTGCTTATCAATTACAACTGTCATCTTTATATCACCATTTTTATACCGATTATGTATTGCTTGGTTTAATTTAACAGACATCTCAGGTTTAACTCAAGCGCAGTTACTTGAAAATTATGATACTATGTTAAGCTATTTAGTGAATCCAACAGTCCATGATTTAAATATGCCTTACTTTAGTATGTCAGAAAGCGGGGCACAGCATTTTGAAGAGGTAAAGGTATTATTCTTTATTAATTTTGTCATCTTAGTGATTTTACTCTCGTTAACGATTTGGGTCATTTCGTACATTAAGAAACGGAATTGGCAATTAGTTATGGCACCTCATTTTACATTTAAATTAGCCTTTCCATTGATTTTATTATTTTTCATTGTTGTCGCATTCGATCAAGTGTTTATTCTTTTCCATCAATTGCTATTTAATAATGATTTATGGTTGTTTAATCCTTTGGAAGATCCGGTTATAACTGTACTCCCACAGGAATTTTTCATGATGTTATTCATCATTGCCTTATTAGTTTATGAATTAATTATCTTAGCTATTCGAAAAGTTGTATATTGGAATAAATAAAAAAAGTGATGAGTCTGCGGGCTCATCACTTTTTCTTAATTTTCATGTGAATCTTCATAAGACTCTTTAGGTGTACTATTAACATTCACCTCATCTGTTTGAGGTTGAGAATGGGCGATTCGACTTGCAGCTGCTGCAGCAAGTGCGCCAACGATATCATCAATGAACGTATTACAATGTTCATCTTTGCTATCGTTTAACTCACCAATAATACCAGGTTTTAATTTATCAACATAACCAAAGTTGGTTAGACCAATTGAGCCATAAACATTAACGATGGATAAGACTAATATTTCGTCAATGCCATATAATCCTTCATCTCGCATCAGTAAATCATTTAAGACAGGTGAGAACTGTTGTCTCTCCGCTGCGATATCAATTTCAATACCTGTGATAACTGCATTTTGAACTTCACGTTTCTTCATCACCGCAATAATATTTTCTAAACAATAGTCTAAAGTTAAATCATCAATGTAGTCTTTTTGTAGATCATAGACAATTTCAGCAATTGATTCTAATCTAACGCCACGTTCTTTTAATAAGTAGTGAGCTTGATTTTCTAGACGACTTTGTTTTATGAATTGTTCATTTTTTGTCATAGTATCTCTCCTTAGAATAAATCTGAGCTGTGAATTGGAGGGTTAACGTTTGTTGGATCTATTTTTAATAAGGCATCATTCACTGCTTGGGGAGCTTCACCAAAGCCTGTCGCAATAATTCTTACTTTGCCTTCATAGTTGGCAATATCTCCAACAGCATAGATGCCAGTTATATTCGTTTCGTATTGAGCATTGACTTCAATTGTATTTCGATTGAGGTTGAATCCCCAATTTCTAATTTCGCCAATACTTGATGTAAAACCGTAACTGACAATAAAGTTATCCACATCCAAAGTAATTATCTCATCTGATTTAGCTTTCTTCAAATTAATCGATTGAATACGACTATCGTCACCGTTGACGGATTCCGGAATAAAAGGAGTCAATAACTCGACTGTGGAATTTTCTAATTGTTTCACACTGCTTTCAACTGCTCTAAATTTGTCACGACGATGGATTAAATGCACTTTATTCGCTAGCGGTTCTAAGGCTAATGCCCAATCAACCGCAGAATCACCACCACCACAGATTGCTACTGTTCTTCCAGTGAATTGTTCGATGTTATTAACATAGTAATGTAGATTACTTTCTTCATATTTCTCAATTTCTGGTAATTTTAATTTTCTAGGAGAAAAGGCACCATTTCCGATTGCTAAAATAATGGTACGTGAATAATGAATTTGTTCACTGGTAATAATTTCAAAATATTCGATGCCATCCTCAGTCATCTTTTTATTTACATTTAAAACTTCTTCTCCCAATTGAATCGAAATATCAAAGCGAGAAATTTGTTGAATAAGATTTCGTTCTAATTCATCGCCTCTAATAGCAGGGAATCCAGGTATGTCATAAATGTTCTTCTCAGCATAAAGATGGGCAGGTTGTCCACCTAAAGATTCTAGACTTTCTATAATCTTTGTTCTCGCATTTCGTAAGCCTGCGTAAAAGGCTGTATATAAACCGACAGGCCCTCCGCCAACAATTGTTATATCAAACAAGGACTCTTCAAAACTCAAAGTATCACACTTTCTATAATATTATAATAAAACTAAACGTAGAAAAATGGCAACAAAACCACCAGTTAGAGTACCAACAATAACTTCACTCGGTTTATGCCCTAGATAACGGTTAATTATCATTCTTTCATAATTATCAATATCATAACTTAAAATCAGAGGGTTATCCTCGACTTCATCATAGCTTATATCATCAGATATATAATTGATCTCAGCTAAATGTTTACGGGCTAATATATCCAAGACAATACCTTGTTCACCACTTTGACGACGGACCCCCATCGAATCGAACATGATAATGACTGCAAATACAGTAGATATGGCTACGTATGGTGAATTAAAACCATATTCTAAAATCAAAGCCGTCGTTAAACTACTCACTGCAGCCGAGTGAGAACTGGGCATACCACCTGTAGAAGTGATTAAATTTAATTTTGCACTTTTTCGATTGGTTAAATAAGCTATAGGATATTTAATCAGCTGTGCAAATAAAATTGAACTCAATGACGCAATTAAAGGGAAATTCATAATTAAACCAACCTTCTTATTTTTTTATTTAAATTAAACTAAATGCCTAAGTATCTTTTGAATTAAAAACTTTTTTAACTCTCCTTCAATAATATCAAAAAAAATTTGATATAACTATTAAAACATTTGTTAAACATAACAAAGTGAATTAGTATATAATGTATATAGAAAATATAAGGAGGAGTGAATTATTTTGACAAAATTTCCACAATTAAACACAGAAGAACTAAATGTTGATATTACATTACATACGAACAAGGGTGATATTGATTTAGCCCTATTCTCGGAGTTAGCTCCAAAGACAGTAGAAAACTTCAAAGAATTATCTAAAAAAGGGTATTACGACGGAATTATCTTCCACCGTATTATTAAAGACTTCATGATTCAAGGTGGAGACCCAACAGGAACTGGTATGGGTGGAGAGAGTATCTATGGTGATGCTTTCGAAGATGAATTCTCAGCGGAAGTATTTAACTTATATGGCGCGTTATCAATGGCTAATGCTGGACCTAACACAAATGGAAGTCAATTCTTCATCGTAACAGCTCCAACTGTACCCGCGCAAATGCTAGGACAATTAAAAGATGCTGGATTTCCTGAAGAAATTATTGAAGCTTATGAAGCAAAAGGTGGAACACCTTGGTTAGACCACCGTCATACAGTATTTGGTCACGTTGTTAATGGTATGGATGTAGTCCTAGATATTCAAGCTCAAGAAACTGGTGCCCAAGACAAGCCCGTAGAAGATATTGTTATTACGAGCGTTACTGTTAATGAGTAGCCTACTATAAAGTAAAGGGTGGATATACATTGACAAAAGAATTTAGAATTGGGGATGTAATCCAAGGAGAAGTAACCGGTATTCAGAATTACGGTGTCTTTGTTAAATTATCGGATACAGAACAAGGATTAGTGCATATATCAGAATGCAAACACGGTTATGTGTCCGAGTTAGATAATTTTATTAATATCGGCGACAAAGTTAAAGTCAAAATTATTGATATTGATGAATATACTCGAAAAATTAGCTTGTCTTTTAGAGCGTTGCAACATCTAAACACACCACCTTTTCCCTCAAAATTAAAAAAGTATCCTAAAAGATATTTACCTAAGATTGGATTCAAGACATTAGGACGCAATATGCCTAAAATTATTGAAGATGGTTTAAGACAAATCGAAGAAGATCAAACTAATATTCTAGAAAAAAATGAGGAGAGATATTAATGACAAATTTAAATTTTGATTATACAAAAGCTTTATCATTCTTTAAAGAACATGAATTAACTCAGATTAAACCATATATTGAATTGGCACATAATCAACTTCATGATAAAACGGGTGCAGGAAATGACTTCTTGGACTGGGTTGATTGGCCAGAAACATACGATAAAGATGAGTATGCACGCATCAAAGCAGCATCCGAAAAAATTAAAGCAGATTCAGATATTCTTATTGTAATTGGTATTGGAGGATCATACTTAGGAGCGAAAGCAGCAATCGAATTCCTAAACGATTCATTTTACAATATTAAAGCAGGGCAAAAAGGAACACCTCAAGTTATCTTTGCGGGTAATAGTATTAGTTCTACTTATTTACACGATCTAGTTGATTTAGTCGGGGACCGTGACTTTTCGGTTAATATTATTTCTAAATCAGGTACAACAACTGAACCTTCTATTGCATTCCGTGTATTCAAAGAATTATTAGATAAGAAATACGGTCACGAAGAAGCGGTTAAACGTATTTATGCAACAACTGATAAAGAGAGAGGCGCTCTAAAATCAGAAGCAAATACTGAAGGATATGAAACATTTGTTATTCCTGATGGTATTGGTGGACGCTTTACTGTATTAACTGCGGTGGGTCTATTACCAATTGCTGTCGCAGGTGGAGACATTGATGCTTTAATGGAAGGTGCACGCGAAGCAATGGAAGAATACAGTAATCCAGATGTTATGGAGAACAGTGCTTACCAATACGCAGCAATCCGTAACTTCTTCTATAAAAAAGGGAAAGATATCGAAATTCTGGCTAACTATGAACCAGGTATGCAATACTTCTCTGAATGGTGGAAACAATTATTTGGTGAATCTGAAGGGAAAGATCAAAAAGGGATTTACCCAGCGAGTGCAAACTTCTCAACAGATTTACACTCTATTGGACAAACAATCCAAGATGGACAAAGAAATATCTTTGAAACAGTCTTAAAAGTTGAAACACCAAGACATGATATTGATATTCCAAAAGCTGAGGAAGATCTAGATGGTTTAAGTTATTTAGAAGGAAAAACAATTGATTTTGTTAACACTAAAGCTTACGAAGGAACATTATTAGCTCACACAGACGGTAATGTACCGAACCTATTAATAAAAATTCCAGCTATGGATGAAAAATCTTTAGGACACTTAATCTACTTCTTTGAAAAAGCAGTAGGAATCTCAGGATACTTAAATGGCGTAAACCCATTTGATCAACCAGGAGTAGAAGACTACAAACGTAATATGTTTGCCTTATTAGGTAAACCAGGATTCGAAGATCTAGCTAAAGAGTTAAACGAACGGTTATAAGCTTAGAACAAATAAATAAGAGTTAAAAAGATTGAAGGCTACTTTTAGTTGTCTTCAATCTTTTTGTATAAAGTGACATTATATAGTAGGAAACGGATCGTCTAATAGTGACTACACCTTCTATATAATGAAGGAAACCTAAAAAGAAGCGATTTTAAGTAAAAAAATAAAAAACATAATAAATCACAAAATATATTGACTCCCCCTATTACTTAGTGGTATATTATCATTTGTCGTCACGAGACGTTGTAACAATGTTTGGCGATAACTATGTAAGGTTACATAAAATTTACATAAACTTTACAAAAAAGCGAAAAAAGTATTGACGAAATGATTCGTCGATGATAATATAACATAAGTTGCTACTACAACATGTGTAGCGCTTACAACCTTTGAAACGAATCATATATTTGTTTCAAAAAACGCTTTACAGATTATGCGAAGCATGATAGAGTATAAAAGTTGTCATTTGAAATCACGTCACTTAAAAAAAGAAATAATAAAAGTGAAAAAAGTGATTGACGCTAACATAGCAAACATGTTAATATTTAAAAGCTGTCATTTTAGGTAGCGATTAAACGAGGCGACACTGATAAAAAAGTGAAAAATATTGTTGACACAATATAGCCTGCATGATAAGATATGTAAATCGTCAAACAGCGACAGCATCACAACGAAGTGTTAAATAG